>JBEKZN010000117.1:0-5491 GCA_049509815.1 Opitutales bacterium | reverse complement strand
CCGCCCTGGCCCGTCGCACCCCCGTCGCCTGAGACTATAAACTTCCCAAGTCGGCCGGCACCGTGACCCATTTCCCGCCAACTCTTTAAAAAAGTGGCGAAGCCCGGAATTGAACCGGGGACACAAGGATTTTCAGTCCTCTGCTCTACCAACTGAGCTACTTCGCCGTATTCGTAAAGGACACGAAATGCCGCAATCGCCCCTAACCGTCAAGGGGTTTCACGCCCCGCCCGCCCGCAAATGGGTTTGCCAACCCCGCCGCCCTTGCCTCACCGTCGCTCCCCATGGACCCGACCGCCGCGGAAGTGCTCGACATTTTCAAACGCACCGGTGCCCTCCTCGAAGGGCATTTCGTCCTCCGCTCCGGCCTGCACTCCGGCCGCTACTTTCAGTGCGCCCAAGTCTGCCAGCGCATGGACGCCGTGACCCGCCTTTGCGCGCTCCTGCTTAAAAAATTCGGGCGCGCCGACTTCGCCACCGTCCTCGCCCCCGCCCTTGGCGGCCTCGTCCTCGGCCAGGAAGTTGCCCGCCAGTCCGGTGCCCGCTACATCTTCGCCGAAAAAATGGACGACAAGCTCGTCCTGCGCCGTAACTTCAAGTTCGCCCCCGGCGAACGTGTCCTCGTCGTCGAAGACGTCATCACCCGCGGCGGCCGTGTCCAGGAATGCCTCGACCTCATCACCGCCGCTGGCGCCGTCCCCGCCGGCATCCTCGTCCTGGTTGACCGCAGCGAGGGCAAAACCTCTTTCCCGATCCCGCACACCGCGCTGCTCGAATTCAGCTTCCCCACCTACGAAGCCGACAAAATCCCTCCCGCCCTCGCCGCCATCCCCGTCACCAAGCCCGGCTCCTGAAGTCACTCCACACTTCAACATTTTAACCCTTCAACCCTCAAACACTTTATCGCTTCACCTTCGCCCCGGCCCGTGTTCGACTCCATCGCCATTCTCGGTCCCGGCCTTCTCGGCGCCTCGCTCCTCCAAGCCGCCAAGGCCCGCGGCCTCTGCCGCCGCACCGCCGTCTGGTCCCGCCGTCCCGAAACCCGCCTCAAATGCGAAGGCCAGCCTTGGTGCGATAATGTTTTCTCCGATCCGGGCGAAACCGTGGCCGCTTCCGACTTCGTGATCGCCTGTACGCCTGTTGACACCATCGTCCCGCTCCTCGCGCAAATCTCCTCCCACCTGCGCCCCGGCACCCTCGTCACCGACGTCGGCTCGACCAAGTCCCTTATCTGCCGCCACGCCCGCGCCGCCCTCCCGCCCAACGTCGCCTTCGTCGGCTCCCACCCCATGGCCGGTTCCGAGAAAACCGGCCTCGAACACGCCGACCCCGAACTCTTCCTCGGCCGAGCCTGCTTTGTCACCCCGCTTGTGGACACTCCGGCCGCGGATGTCGAGCGCGTCGCCCGCTTCTGGAAAAACCTCGGCATGGAGGTCGCCACCACTTCCCCGGAAAACCACGACGAAATCGTCGCGCACCTCAGCCACCTGCCGCATCTGCTCGCCTCCGTCCTGTGCGCGTACCTCAGCACCCGCAACCCCGAGTGGATTCACTTCGCCGGCCCCGGCCTGCGCGACACCACCCGCGTCGCCGCCGGCGACCCCGCCCTCTGGAAAGCCATCACCCTCCAAAACCGCGAGGAAATCCTCCGCGCCCTCACCGGCTTCGAACACGAGCTCCACCAGCTCCGTGCCGCCCTGCACAACGACCAGCCCTTCGCCCTCCAGCACCTCCTCGAACGCGGCCGCGACTTCCGCCTCCGTCTTCGCCCCCTCGGCGAGAAACCCAAAGAGTGCTGATTGGGCATTCTCCGCTTTGGTTTGACTTCCACAGTGGCCAGTGGGATATTCCCACCATGATCGTCACTCTCGACGAAAAACGTCGTTTGCGCGTCCCAACCACCCTCGCCCCGGCCCAGCCCGGCGAACACTTCCAGGCTGATTTCGACGCCGAGGAAGATGCCTTTGTTTTTCGCCGCCTCGCCACGCAGCCCGGCTGGCTTCAAGTTCTCAAGCAATGCCCCGTCCCCATGGATGATCTGCCCCCGCGTCGCCGCGAATTCCCCCGTCGCAAGCTGTGAATTTCCTGCTCGACGCCGACGTGCTCAGCCAGCCCGCCAAACGCCTGGGTGATCCGCGCGTGATTGCCTGGCTAGAGTCCCATCAGGATCAGTGCTACACAAGTGCTGTGGTCCTGGCACAATTGGCCTATTGGGTGCGCGCCAAACAGGGAAAACAACGCGTCGCTTTGCAGGCTTGGTTGAGCCGCCTCATCACCGCGATGCACGGACGCATCCTCGGCTTCAATGTCTCCGTCGCTCATGTTTGGGCCGAGCAGGAGCATACCCTCGAAAAGGCCGGCCAGCCAATGCCTGTAGAAGACAGCTACATTGCCGCGACCGCTCGTCGCCACAATCTTACCATTGTCACAGGCAACGAAAAAGACTTCCAGCGTCCGGGCCTGCGCGTCTTCAACCCGTTCAAGGAAGATTCGCCGTAAGTTGGCCACTGGATGGCGTTTCGACCCATTTTGACAGGTCAATTGTCCGATTTTTTTCGGTTTCGCCTTTCTCATTTAGCGTTTAGCGTTTGCTCTCCCGTGCCCGACCTTCCCGCCATCCTGCCCATCGCGCCCTTCACTGCCCCCGTCCGCGGTGCGGTTCGTCTGCCCGGCTCCAAAAGCATCACCAACCGCGCCCTCATCCTCGCCGCCCTCTGCCGCGACCCGGTCACCCTGCGCGGCGCCCTCTTCAGCCGTGACACCGAAATCATGGTCAAGGCCCTGCGCTCCCTGGGCTTTGAAATTCACGCCGACTCCCGCGCTGAAACCATCCGCCTCGTCGGCCGCAACGGCATGATCCCCAAGGCCCGCGCCGCCATCCACGTCGGCAACGCCGGCACCGCCGCCCGCTTTCTCCCCGCGTTCCTCTGCCTCAAAAAACGCGGCACCTACCACCTCGACGGCGACGAAGCCATGCGCCGCCGCCCCATGAAAGGCCTCCTCGACTCCCTCCAGCAGCTCGGCGCAGAATTCGAATTCTCCGGCGAGCCGCACCACTACCCTTTCACGCTCAAGACCCACGGCCTGCCCGGCGGCACCGTCGAAGTCGATGCCTCCGCCTCGTCCCAAATCCTCTCCGCCCTCATGATGGTCGCCGAATGGGCCGACGAACTCCTGCACATCAAGCTCCGCGGCCCCACCGTCTCTGAGCCCTTCGTGCAGATGACCGCCAAAATGATCCCGTGCTTCGACAAGGGCTTCAAGCCGCTCATCGACGCTCCGCCGTTTCAGGACATCTACTTCATCGAGCCCGACGCCACCGCCGCCAGTTACTTCGTCGTCCTGCCCGTCGCCGCGCCCGGCGCCGCGTCCAACTACCGCATCGCCGGCCTTGGCGAGCTCACCGACCTGCAGGGCGACATCGGCTTCCTCACCGTCGCCGCCGCCCTCGGCCTCCACATAGTGAAAAAACCCGATCACACTGAAATCTCCGCCGGCTCCGCCTACCGCGGCCTCACGCAAAACTTCAACCCCTTCTCCGACACCTTCCTCACCCTCGCTGCGCTCGCTCCGCTCCTCGACGGCCCCACCCACATCACCGGCATCCGCCACACCCGCAAGCAGGAGACCGACCGCGTGCACGCCATGGCGACCGAACTCGCGCGCCTCGGCCAGGACGTCGAGGAAACCCCCGATCAGGACGGCCTCGTCATCCGGCCCAACCTCCGCGCCCTCAAGGCCCGCAGCAAAAAACAGCCCGTCGAAATCGAGACCTACGACGACCACCGCGTCGCCATGAGCTTCGCCATCCTCGGCTCCCGCGACCTCCATGAGAACGGCCAGCCCTGGCTCGCCATCAAAAACCCCGCCTGCTGCGCCAAAACCTTCCCCAATTTCTTCGACACCCTCGAAAGCCTGCGCCTTGCCTCTTTGAAAATCTGACCGCTCCGCCGCTTCCGCGCCCTCCAAATTCAATCACGCTTCGGCGTGTTCGTTCTTGTTTCGCTATTCGAATTTCGTCATTCGAATTTTCCGGCTTCATCCTTCCGCCTTCCTCCTTCATTCTCCCTCTGTGCCTTCCGCTCCCGATCCCTTCTTGATTGTCGCCGTTGACGGCGGCGCCGCTTCCGGCAAGTCCTCCCTCGCCCGCGCCCTCGCCGAGCGCTTCAACTTCCTCCACGTTGACACCGGCGCCCACTACCGCACCGTCACCCTCGCCCTCCGCCAGGCCGGCGTGGACGCCGACAACGCCTCCGCCGTCGCCGCCGCGCTCGCGACCCTTCCGCGCGACACCCAAATTTCCGGCCGTGCCGCCCGCCTCGTCCTCGCTGGCCGCGCCGCCGACGACTCCGCCCTGCGCAGCCCGGAGGTCAACGCCCACGTCTCCCGCTTCGCCGCCCTCCCCGCCGTGCGCCGCTTCCTCTTTGACTACCAGCGTAGCCAGGCCGAGCTCGCCCGCGCCCGCCACTTCGCCGGCCTCGTCATGGAAGGCCGCGACATTGGTTCCGTGATTTTTCCCGACGCCCCCGTGCGCCTCTTCCTCACCGCCGATCCCGCCACCCGCGCCCAACGCCGCGCCGCCGAAGGCCAGGCCGACGCCATCGCCGAACGCGACCGGCTCGACACCTCCCGCGCCGCCGCGCCGCTCACCTGCCCGCCCGGCGCCACTGTCATCGACTCCTCCAATCGCACGCTCGCCGAGGTTGTCCAAATCGCCGTTGACCTCATCACTCCGCTCGTTGAAACCGCCCGCCGCACCCAGGCGCCCACGGCATGAGCGCACCCGACATTGTTCCAGACGCTCGCGCCGCCGCGCCGGAATTCCCCTGGTTCTACGCGCTTGTCTGGCACGCCTCGCAGGCTTTCTTTCGCGTCGCCGGCCGCGCCGAAGCCGCCGGCCTCGAAAATGTCCCGCGCACCGGCCCGTTTCTGCTCGCCTCCAACCACGCCAGCTTTCTCGATCCGCCGCTCCTCGGCTGTTTTCTCCCGCGGCCGATTTGCTTCACCCCGCGCAAAACCCTCTGGAACTTCGCCCCGCTGGGCAGTGCGCTCGACCACCTCAAGTGCATTCCCGTGGACCGCGACGACGGCATCGCCATCGGCGTCTTCAAGCGCGTTATCGCCGCCATTAACCGCGGCGACGGCGTGCTCGTCTTCCCCGAAGGCACCCGCACCTCCGATGGCCGGCTGCAAACTCCGCGCCGCGGCGTCGGCATGCTGGCCGCCAAACTTCAAGTTCCCATCGTGCCCGCGCGCGTCTTCGGCACCTACGAAACTTTCAACCGCCACCAATCCTTCCCGCACCCGTTTTACCGCCTCGGCGTCACCTACGGACCAGCGCTTCCGCCCTCGGCCTACGACCCCGGCCCGCGCGACCCCGAGCGTTACGACACCATCGCCCGCCGCGTGCTCGACGCCATCGCCGCCTTGCCACCTCCTTGGTCTTAAATCAACCGCTTCTCCTCTCTTTTCCCATCCTGCAAATCCTGTT
>JBEKZN010000116.1:0-5581 GCA_049509815.1 Opitutales bacterium | reverse complement strand
CCTTGAAGCGGCGGCCTTCGACGCCGCCGGCGAGGGCGCGGCCATGCAGGCGCGCGAGCTTGAGGATGGTTTCGTTGGCTTCGGTGCCGGAATTGCAGAAGAACATGCGGCCGGGGCCGATGCGTTCAACGAGCGATTGCGCGAGCTGGATTTTAGGGACGCTGTGGTAAAGGTTGCTGCAATGCGCGAGCGTGGCGGCCTGGGCCTGGACGCGTGCGACCCAGGTTGGGTGGCAGTGGCCGAGGCCGGTGACGGCGATGCCGGCGGCGAAGTCGAGGTATTCGCGGCCTTCGGTGTCCCACACGCGCAGGCCCTGCCCGCGGGCCAACGTGAGGGCGGGCTTGGCGTAGTTGCCGAGCAAGCAGGCTTCGGGATCGGTCATCGAGAAAAAGGATGAAAGATGAAAAGGAAAAAGGATGAAGGATGAAAAATAATGCGCTGGCCGCGCAAATCAATGAGAACACCACGCCGCGCGAATGCGCTTACCCGTTGATGATTTCGGTGCCGACGCCCTGGTCGGTGAAGATTTCGAGCAGGATGCTGTGGGGGCAGCGGCCATCGACAAAGTGGACGCGGTGGACGCCGTTGTCGAGGGCGTGGACGGCGCTGTCCACTTTGGGCAACATGCCGCTGGTGATGATTTTGCGGGCCTTGAGGTCGGCGACCTGGGAGGCGGGCAGGGTGGAGATGAGGGTGTCGCGGTTGGACGGGTCGGTGAGCAGGCCGGGGACGTCGCAGAGGTAAACGAGGCGGCGGGCGCGCAGGGCTGAGGCGACGGCAGCGGCGGCGACGTCGGCGTTGGTGTTGTAGGGGTGGTCGTGCTCGTCCACGGCGATGGGCGAGAGGATGGGGGTGTAATTTTCGAAGAGGGCTTTTTTGATGAGCTTGGTTTTGACGTTGGTGACGTCGCCGACGAAGCCGATGTCCACGGGCTGGCCGTGATCGTCGAGCGGGGAATGCTTTTGGCAGAGGAAGACGTCGTTGCCCTTCATGCCGAGCGGGCGGCCGCCCTTTTGCTGGATGAGCTCGCAGATTTCGAGATTGGTGACGCCGTTGAGGGTTTCCTCGACGATGCGCATGGCGGCATCGTCGGTGACGCGCAGGCCGTGGCGGAACTCGGGCTTGAGGCCGGCGGATTCCATGGCGCGGGTGATGGCTTTGCCGCCGCCGTGGACGACGACGACTTGAATGCCGACAGCGGCAAGAAAGACCAGATCGGTGGCGACGCTCACGCGCGTGGCGGGATCGGGGTCGTCCATGAAAGCGCCACCGTATTTGATGACGAAGATGGAGCCGCGAAACCGCTGGATATACGGGAGCGCTTCGAGCAGGACGCGCGCTTTGGTGGTGGGATCAAGGTCCTGGATCATCGCAGGAGCGGGTTGCACGGAATGGCCGGTCAGGGAAGGGAAGAGCGGATGGGGTGGGCGGTGAAAATGGCAAAGGCGAACGGGGAGCGCAATACTACAAGGAGGCAAGTTGCCATTTCCGTTTTCGGTTTATGGTTTGCAGTTGGACAAAGGCACGGATTGTTACGGTTGCGAAACAGCAAGGATGGTGCGGTCGAAAAATTCGAGGTTGGGAAAAGGTGAGCGGCGAACAACTTGGTTCATTCGCTTTTGTTGTAGTTGACGTAGCCTTCGGTGAGGTCGCTGGCGAGCAGGCGATAAGAGCCCGGGCCGAGATGGAGGTCGAGCACGACGCGGAAGCGCGGCTGGCGAACGATGGTTTTCCAGGCGGGAATGTTCTGATCTTGGGCGAGACCGGCGAGGAGCGCGGGGGTGTCGTTGTAGAACAGATCGACTTTTTCCTCGCGCAGGCCGATGCGGGCGTAGCCGGCGGCGTCGATGAGGCGGCCCCAGTTGGGGTCTTCGCCGAACCAGGAGGATTTGACGAGGAGGGAATTGCCGATGGCGCGGGCGACGCGCTCGGCGGCGGAATCGTCGGGGGCGTTGCGCACGAGGATTTCGACGACCTTGGTGATTTTCTCGCCGTCGCCGACGATTTTTTCGGCGAGGCAATCGCAGACCTGGTGGACGGCCTGGGCAAAGAGCTGGCGGGCCTCGGCGGGAGCGGAGGCGAGGTCGAGGCCGGAGGCGCCGTTGGCGAGGAGGAGGACGGTGTCGTTGGTGCTCATGTCGCCGTCCACGGTGATGGCGTTGAAGGTGCGGCGGTTGGCGGCTTGCAGGGCGTCGCGCAGGAGCGCGGCGGGCGCGGCGGCGTCGGTGCAGAGAAAGGCGAGCATGGTGGCCATGTCGGGCTGGATCATGCCGGCGCCTTTGGCCATGGCGGCGACGGTGACGGTGCGGCCCTGCCAGGCGAAGCGGGCGGTGCAGGTTTTGGGGCGCGTGTCGGAAGTGAGAATGGCGGACGCGGCGCGGGTGCCTTCGGCGGGCGTGGCGGCGAGGGCGATGGCGGCGCGATCAATGCCGGCGAGGATGCGCGGCATGGGCATGGCGCGGCCAATGCGGCCAGTGGAGCAGACGAACATGGAATGGGCGGGCGCGCCGGCCGCGACGGCGGAGTGGTGGGCCATGGCGCGGGCGTCGTCGAGGCCCTGCGGGCCGGTGCAGGCGTTGGCGTTGCCGCTGTTGGCGACGAAGCCGAAAACGGGCGCGCCGGCAGCGAGAATTTCCTGGCAGACGGTGACGGGGGCGGCGCGGACGTCGTTGCGCGTGAAAACGCCGGCGGCGGCGCAGGGCGCGAGGGAGCGCACGAGGGCGAGGTCGAGCCGGTCGGTGCCTTTTTCGCGGATGTCGCAGCCGATGCCGGCGGCGGAGAAGCCGGAGGCGTCGGTGACTCCGGGCGAATCGGGGGTGAAGTCAATGGGCATGGAAAAAATCAGGCAGCTTCGGCGGTTTTGCCGAAATCGGTTGGGAACAGGAGGGCGTGCGAAATCGGCTTAGAGCAGGCCGTCGGTTTCGGGCCAGCCGGCGAGGAGGTTGAGGATTTGCACGGCCTGGCCGCTGGCACCCTTGAGGAGGTTGTCAATGGCCGAGGTGAGGATGAAGTTGCCGGTGCGCGGGTCGTAAAACGCGGCGAGGTCCACGCGGTTGGTACCGGTGACGAAGGCGGTGTCGGGCGTGCGGCCAGGCGGGAGAATTTGCACGAAGGGGCGGTGCGCGTAGGCTTGGTTCCACGCGGCGAAAACGGCTTCGGCGTCCTTGGTCCGGGCGCGGGCGACGATGGTGGTGGCGATGCCGCGGCGCATGGGGGCGAGGTGCGGGTTGAATTGGATGACGACTGGCGCGTCGGCGGCAGCGGAGAGCTGCTCCTCGATTTCCGAAAGGTGGCGGTGTTTGGGAATGCCGTAGGCCTGGGCGCTTTCGGCGCGTTCGCAGAAGAGGTAGTCTTCGGCAATTTTTTTGCCGGCGCCGGAGACGCCGCTGAAGGAGTTGACGACGATGCCGGCGGGGGCGATGAGGCCGGCGCGCAGCAGCGGGACGAGCGGGACGATCGCGCTGGTCGGGTAGCAGCCGGGGCAGGCGAGCAGGCGTTTTTGCTTCCAGGAATCATCGGGCATGATTTCCGGCAGGACGAAGGCGGCCGCGGCGAGCAGATCGGGCGCGGGGTGCGGGTGGGCGTAAAATTCCTGGTAAGTGGCGGCCGAGCTGAGGCGGAAGTCGGCGCTCAAGTCGATGACGCGCTTGCCGGCGGCGAGGAGCGGGCGGGCGTATTCGGAAGCGACGCCGTGCGGGAGCGCGAGGAAGTAGAGCTCGATGCGCGAATCGGCGGCAAGCGCGGCGGGTGCGCTGGCGGAGAAGGCGAGGTCGGGCGGGACGACGCCGCGCAGGCGCGGGAGGGCCGAGGCGACGGGCCCGGTGAGGGAGCGCGAGGTGACGGTGAGGAGCCGGGCGCGCGGGTGCCGCGCGAGGAGCCGCACGAGCTCTTCGCCGGAATAGCCGGAGGCGCCGATGATGCCGACGTTCATGGGATGGAAGGTATGAGGAAAATGGAAAATTGAAAATGGAAAATTGAAAATGAAAGGAGTGAAGGGGGAAAAGTGAAAGGTGAAAAAGGGAAGAAGGAAAATCGGGCAGACTGACGTATGGGCAGCAAAAAGCCCTCCGGGGGAGTGACCGCGCCGGAGGGCTTTCGCAAAGGATTGGGTAATCCGATTAACGCTTCGAGAACTGGAAGCGTCTGCGGGCGCCGGGGCGGCCGGGCTTTTTGCGCTCTTTGGCGCGGGGATCGCGCGAGAGGTAGCCGGGCTTTTTGAGGGCGGGGCGGAGCTCGGCGTTGGAGCGCTGGAGGGCGCGGGCAATGCCGAGGGCGATGGCGCCGGCCTGGCCGACGGGGCCGCCACCGGCGACGGCGACTTCGACGTCGAAGGAGGAGGCGAGTTCGACCGCGACGAGGGGGGCGGTGGCCTGTTTGATGAGGCGCTCGACCTTCAGGTAGGCGGCGAGCTCACGGTTGTTGACCGTGACTTTGCCGGAGCCGCTGAATATGCGGACGCGGGCCGAAGCGGTTTTGCGCCGGCCGGTGCCGTAAAATACGTTTTCGTTTCTCAAACTCATGGTCGAAGGAAGAGGGAGGAAGAATCAGATCGGAAAGGGAAGCGGCTGCTGGGCTTCGTGCGGGTGCTTGGCGCCGGGATAGACTTTCAGCTTGGTGAGGATGCGGGAGGCGAGGCGATTTTTGGGCAGCATGCCTTTGACGGCGTGGTGGATCAAAAATTCCGGGCGGTGTTTGCGGAAGTGGGCGACGGTGCGGTACTTTTCGCGGCCGACCCAGCCGGAGAAGAACATGTACTGCTTGGTGGTTTCCTTTTTGCCGGTGACGCGGACTTTGGCGGCGTTGAGGACGATGACGAAGTCGCCAGTGTCCACGTGGGGCGTGTAGAGGGTTTTGTGCCGGCCGCGCAGGACCTGCGCGAGACGGGCGGCAAGACGGCCCAGGACCTGGCCGTCGGCATCGACGACGTACCATTGCTGGGCGGGAGCGCCGGGCTTGGCCAAAGTGGTTTTCATGATTCGGGAAAAGAGTGGAACATAGACTGCGCGGCGCAGGTGTCAAAAGTTTTTTGCAGGGAAGATGAAAATAGCCGGGAGCGCGGCGTGGGGCGAGAGGTGTTGAACGGGGGTTGATAAAAATGCAAAACCCGCTCCGGCAAAGCCGGAGCGGGTTTGCAAAGGTACTCGGAGCGCGAAGCCCCGAGGAAGGAGGACTACATGCCGAACTTCAAGCCGGCGCCGCCCCAGATGCTGCTGTTGCTGCCGGGAGCCTGCACAGGCGCGCCGAAGGCAATACCAGTTCCGTCGTTATTGCCAGCCCAGCGCAGGCCGACGAAGGCGGTGCACCAGGAGTTGATCTTGTAGTTCAAGTTCAGCTGGAAGCCGTAGTAGGTGTAGCTGTTGCGCCAGGGAGAACCGGTGCCAGTGAAGACCTGGCCGAGGTAGTTGTTGGCGTTCAGGTAACCGACGGTGGCTCCGGGAACGAGGCTGATGCCCTGGACCCCGGTCAAGCTGGACATATCCCAGGTGTACGACATATCGTACTCGACCGTGTTCTGCTGGAGAATGAAGTCGCGATAGTAGTAGATGGAGGGATTCAGGTTGATGCCGTTCAGGACATTCGA
>JBEKZN010000115.1:0-5639 GCA_049509815.1 Opitutales bacterium | reverse complement strand
AAAACCGCCCGGCCTACTCGCCGAGCGCGTAGCGGGTGAAGCGGCGCACGACGATGTTCTCGCCGATGCGGGCGATGGATTCGGCGATGTAGTCTTTGACCGTCTTGCTCTGGTCCTTGACGAAGGGTTGCTCAAGCAGGCAGACCGTGCTGAACCACTTGTCAATTTTGCCCTGCACGATTTTCTCGATGGCCTGCGGAGGCTTGCCGGCGACCTGGGCGACGGCGATTTCCTTCTCCTTGGCGAGCAAGTCCGCGGGCGCCTGCTCGCGGCTGACGAACAGGGGGCTGGCCGCGGCAATCTGCATGCAGAGGTCCTTGGCCAGGAGCTGGAATTGGTCGTTTTTGGCGACGAAATCGCTCTCGCAGTTGACTTCGATGAGCACGCCGACCTTGCCCCCAAGGTGGATGTAGGAGGCGATGAGCCCTTCGTGGGCAGCGCGATCGGCTTTGCGGACGGCGGAGGCGATGCCTTTCTTGCGCAGCCAGTCGGCGGCGAGGGTCTGGTCGCCGTTGTTCTCGACGAGGGCGCGTTTGCAGTCCATGAGCCCGGCGCCGGTTTTGGCGCGAAGTTCGTTGACTTGGGAAGCGGTGATGTCGGCCATGACGAAGATTCGTTTGAAGGTGGAATTACTCGGCGGCTTTGTCGGAGGTGACGCGGGGGGCGCGTTTGCGGTGAATCATGCGGGTGGGCGCCTCGAGTTCGGCCTCTTCGGCGACGACGATGTCGGCGGCGATGGTGACCTCGGGTTGCATTTCCTGGAAGTCGGGGCGGACCATCGGGGTCAGGCCGCGCTGGGAGGTTTTGACCTCGCGGCGGGTGAGGCCGCTCTGGATGGCTTCGAGGATGACTTCGGTGACGAGGCGGATGGATTTGACGGCGTCGTCGTTGCCCGGAATGGGGTACTTGAGGAGCGAGGGATCGGAGTTGGTATCCACCAGGGCGACAATGGGGATGCCGGCGCGATTGGCTTCGGCAACGGCGATGTATTCGGTCTTGGTATCGATGACGAAGAGAGCGGCCGGGAGGTGGGTAAGCTGGAGGAGACCTTCGAAGTTGCGGTGCATGCGGGCCATTTCGCGGCGGATGGCGGAGGTTTCCTTTTTGGGGAGCTTGTCGAGCTCGCCTTCCGAGTCCATGCGCAGGAAGCGGCGGTATTTTTCGAGGCTGCCTTTGACGGTGGCGTAATTGGTGATGGTGCCGCCCATCCAGCGGTTGACGCAGAAGGGCATGTTGGTGGAGGTGGCGGCTTCGCGGATGATTTCCTGGGCCTGCTTCTTGGTGCCGATGAGGAGGATGTCACCGCCGGCGGCGATGGTTTCATCCACAAAATTGTAGGCGGCCTGGAGGAGGTTGTGCGTTTTCTCGAGGTCGATAATCGAGACGCCGTGGCGGTGGTCGAAGATGTAGGGCTTGGATTTCGGGTTCCAGCGGCGGGTTTGGTGGCCGAAGTGGACGCCGGCGTCGAGGAGGTCTTTGACGGTGATGTTCATGATGACTGGCTCCGTATCCCTGGGCGCGGGTTGGGGCGCTTCGGGACCTAGGATCGGGTGTTTTGCTTGTGGAAAGTCCGGCGGAGTGAGTGGTCCCCATCCGCAGCCGCCGGGCCGGAATGGGGGAAAAGGGAAGATAAAAGCGACCGAGGGGGTGGGACGCAAGCCGATTATGGAGTGTGAAGAGACGGGAGGGTGCCGGCGCGCGAAGCTTGTCAGGGGCAAGGGGTTGGGCTTTGCTCCGAGGATGGGAGCCAATGACGAGGCCAAGTCACGAGCCGTCGCATGGCGGCTGCGGCTGAATTTGCGGCCGCATCCGGAGGGCGGGTGGTTTCGGGAGGTATTTGGGGAAAAGGCAACGGTGGAGCCGGAAGACGGGCGCGGAACACGGCGGGCGCTGACGGCGATTTATTATTTGTTGGAGGCGAGTCAGTACAGCCGTTGGCACCGGGTGCGCTCGGCGGAGGCATGGACATTGCTGGACGGCGGGCCGCTGGCGCTGGCGATGTTTGACGCGGAGGCGAAGGTGTTCGGTGAGCACCGGCTGGCGGCGGATGCAAACGAGGAAAAGGCGGAACCGCTGCGGGTGGTGCCAGCGGGAGTGTGGCAGGCGGCGTATCCACTCGGCGAATACGCGCTGATGGCCTGCGTGGTGGGGCCGGGGTTTGACTGGGCGGATTTCTCTTGGCTGAAGGATGACGCGGCCGCGCTGGCGGCCATGCGCGCGCAGGCGCCGGGGCGCTGGGGCGAGTTGGTGTAACCAGACTGGCGCGGATTGACGAGTGGGGCACCGTGCCCCAGCCCAAACTCGCGTAGATCTAGGATTTGGCTTTGGGCTGGGTTTTGGGCTGCTCGGTGCCGAGGTGAAAAACGTGAAGGAAGCGATGGATGATGGGGATGAGGAAGATGCCGATGGTGGTGAGAAAGATGACTCCGCTGAAGAGGGCATAGCAGCCGGCAAACAATTTGCCGGCGGAGGTGTTCAAGTTCCCGAGCGGACCCATCCCGGAAAGAATCATCGAAGCGTTGGCAAAGGCATCGATCCAAGCTTGTCCCTCGAAGTGATGATAGCCGGCCATGCCGACGGCGAGGGAGACGAGGAGGATCGCCATGGCCAGGAGAGCGTTGCGGGCGACGCGGAGGTAAAATTCGCGGCGCGGCAGCAGCGGCTCGTTGTGGCGTTCGTACATCGTGGGCGGAACTTAAGCCGAACCGCGCAGCAACGCAAACGGGGAAGTGCTACCAATCGGAGTGATCCCGGCGGCGGGCTTCCTTGCGGCGGGCGTGGTGTTTTTTGTTGTCGAGGGTGATGGATTTTTGGGCACGCGACTTTTGCCGGTGACGGCGGCGCTCTAACTCGCGCGCGGAACGAATCTCGGCGCGGGCGGAAGCGCGGCGGTGGGCGAGCCGGGCGGCGAGTTCGACCCAGGCGGCGAGGCGGTTGGCGACTTGGGAGCGTTCGTCCTGGATGCGCACTTCAACGCCGGTGGGAACATGGCGCAGCCAGACGGTGGAGGAAGTTTTGTTGATTTTCTGGCCGCCCGCCCCGGCGCCGCGGATGAAGCGCTCGACGACATCCTCGGGCCGCACGCCGAGTGCGACGAGGCGCTGGTGGAGCGCGGGGTCAAGCATTTCGGGGAACGGAGGCATGGACAGCGGAGAAAGTTTTCAGCCCAGGCCATTCTTGTCGAGATAGCCGGAGGGCGAGCTGATCCAGTGGCGGTGAAGCTTGGGCAGGACGCGGATGAGCGCGAAGGCCAGCAGGCACTGGAGGATTTTGTCCGCGGGTTCCTCCCAGAAGTGCCGGGAGGCGAAGGCATGATGCAAGTAGGCGACCGTGTCGCGCAGGTGGGCGGCGAATTCCGATTGGCCCTGCAGAACCGGGCCGGGGAACGCAAAGGACACCGCCGGGGCGCTGACCAGCGCGCAAATAAATCCGAGGATGATGCCGGTGAGGATAACGCGCGGGACGGTTCTAAAGCCGGCGTGGCTCGCGGAAATGCCGACGACCAGCGCGATGACGACATCCGTGCAAACAAAATAGGGGATGGTGGCGTTGAACAGAACGCTGAGGAGGCTGGAAATAACACCGACCACGGCGCCGAACCGCCAGCCGCACAACAAAGTAATCGCAATGGTACCAACGGAACCGAGAAAAAACGGCAGCTTCATCGCAATTACCGCCTGGCCGAGGCCCCAATCGAGCGCGATGCCCAGCGGCACGGCGATGAGGAGCGCCCGGCGATGGCGGGCGGAGTCGGAGATGGATGTTTCAGGGAAAGAAGACATAAGCTTTCCCGCCAATTTTGTAATGGCAGAATTTTAACGAAAATCCGTTTGCCAACCTCAAAGATGTATTCCTTTTCGGGGCGAAAAAAGCGGCGGGAAGAGACGGCTGTTTTTAGCGGCTGCGCGCACGGCCTTTGCTGCGCACAAAAATATCGCTCACGGTCTGCCCGGCGTAGAGCTTGCGGGAGATTTTGACATAATCAGTTGGACTGGGGCGCGCCAGCGTGAGAAAGCGATGAGCGCCAGCCGTGCCCAAGGCCCGGTCCAAGGCCTTGATGCCTTGGATGGTCAGGGTCTCGTCGGGTGCTGCGGCCGCCTTGCTCATGATCAGGGAACATAGTCGAAAGGGTTCAAGAGGCGCAATGCCAGTTTTAAGCGCGCGGCCCGCTTCCTGAAGGAATCGTCGCAGGTGAGAAAAACCTGCGCTTTGGCAAAGACCGCACAAGTCAGGTGGATGGCGCCTTTCGCGGACAAATGGGCCTGCAATTGAAAATCCAAAGCCTGCAGCCGAATGGCGTCACGCGGAGCGACGCGCACGGGGCATAATTTCGCCAGGCGCAGCGCGCCCTGCCGCCGGGCACGAAACGGACAAAGCGCCGTCTCGTCATCGTGCATGAATGACCAGACGAGCTCGATTTGGCGATTTTCCGCGAGGGCGAACAATCGCTGACAGGCTTCCGCTTCGCGCCGAATACGCGGCTGGCGGAGATCATCGAAACCCCGCTGGAAACAATTATAATCGAGGTAGAGGCGAAGCACTGGTTCAGGTTGATGAACTCAACTTATGGCAAAATTTTCACAAAAATCCGTTTGCCGGCCTGGAAAATGTATTCCTTTTCGGGGCGGAAAAAGCGGCGGAAAGGGTCGGTGATTTTTTCGGAGCCCAGCTTGACGGCGCCCTGCTCGATCAGGCGGCGGATTTCGTTTTTCGAGGGGAAAAGGTTGGTGGCGGCCAGGAGATCGATGAGTTTGAACTCGCAGAGAACGGGCTGGACCTGGTCGTCCACGTTGGCAGCGGGCAGTTTGTTCGCGGGAAAAAGGGCATCCCATTTGAACGTCGGCAGGTCGTCGGGAATTTGGTGGCGCGAGAAGACTTTTTCAAATTGCTCGAGCTCGTGCCTGCCGGCTTCAAGGGAATGGAACTGGCCGACGAGCGAGGAGGCAAGGTGCTTCTTGGCGTCGAGCGGGTGGCCGGCCTGATGGCGGGCGATGGCGTCGTCTTCCATTTCGAGCAGCAGGCGGTAATAGTCCCACATGACCTCGTCGGAGATGGACATGATTTTGCCGAACATGTCCTTGGGGGAGTCGTTGAAGGCGATGTAATTGTCCTGGCTCTTGGACATTTTTTTGACGCCGTCGAGGCCGACGAGCAGGGGCATGCACAGGACGGCCTGCTCGGGCTGGCCGGCTTCCTTTTGCAGGACGCGGCCGACGAGCATGTTGAAGAGCTGGTCGGAGCCGCCGAGTTCGACGTCGGCCTTGATCATGACGGAGTCGTGGCCTTGGACAAGGGGGTAAAGGAATTCGACAATGGAGATGGGGGCGTTGTCGGCGTGGCGCTTGGAAAAATCGTCGCGCTCGAGCATGCGGGCGACGGTCATTTTGCGGGCGAGATTCAGGCATTCACCGAAGGACATTTTGGCGAACCATTCGGAGTTGAAGTGGACCTCGGTGCGGTCGCGGTCGAGGATTTTGAAGGCCTGGGCGAGGTAGGTGTCGGCGTTGGCCTCGACTTCGGCCTGGGTGAGAACGGGGCGCGTGGCGGAGCGGCCGGAGGGGTCGCCGATCATGCCGGTGTAGTCGCCGATGATGAGGACGGCCTGGTGGCCGAGGTCTTGAAACTGCCGGAGTTTGTTA
>JBEKZN010000114.1:0-5656 GCA_049509815.1 Opitutales bacterium | reverse complement strand
CTGGTCACAAACTTGAAGCACACCGGTTTGTCCATGAAGCAACGCTCGCGCGGCACGCGCAGCACCAGGCAGCCCTGGCCGTCGTGCGTTTCGCGCCACAGGCGCCATTCGGGCTTGCCGATGGCGTCGGCCCAGTCGTTGAAATCGCCCGCAACATAGACGATTTCATCCTCCCAATCGAGATTCGGGTAGTACTTGGGCCAGAGCAGGAACACCAGCTCCTCGCCGTTGAGGCAGTAGCCGGCGCGACGGCCGAACAACAGCGGCGAAACCCGCCGCAACAGCCGCAGCGGCCGCGCCCCCGGGTCCATCTGCAACGGCGGCAAACTGGTGTGGTCGAGCCAGTTGCGTCCCAGCACGGCGATGCCGCGGTCGCTGGTCTCCCAAAACGCCTCCAGGATATGGCGGCGGTCTTCGCTGGCGGTGGGGATGGGACTGTCCATGCGGAGGCGGAATAAATGACGGTGCCGCGGGCGGCCCGCCGCATTTCAAAAGCAAGCGCCCTGCCAAGCAACGGTATTTTGCGGCGATGGCGCCTCTTTTGACTCGAAACCGAAAACCCGAGCCTCGAAACTGCCGGGCATGGCCCGGGTCCTGGCAGCCCTTTCCGGCGGCGTTGACAGCGCCGTGGCGGCCCTGCTCTTGCGCGAACAGGGCCATGACGTCGTGGGCGCGTACATGCGCACGTGGATGCACGAGGAGGGCGCGGCGCTGTTCGCCGACTGCCCATGGGAGCGCGATGCCGAGGACGCCCGCGCGGCCGCCGCCACGCTGGGCCTGCCGTTCCATGTGCTCAACCTGATCGAGGACTACCGCGCGCGCGTCGTCTCGTATTTGGTTTCCGGATACGCGGCGGGCCGCACGCCCAACCCGGACGTCATGTGCAACCGCGAAATCAAGTTCGGCGTGCTGGCCGGGCACGCGGAGCGGCTCGGCTGCAAGTTCGTCGCCACCGGGCATTACGTGCGCCGGCGCGACCGCGCGGACGGCGCGGTGGAACTGCTGGCCGGGAGCGACCCGAACAAGGACCAGTCCTATTTTCTCGCGCTGGTGCGCCCGGAGAGCCTGCGCCGCGCGCTTTTTCCCGTCGGCGGCCTGCGCAAGCCGGAAGTGCGCGAAATCGCCCGCCGCGCCGGGCTGCCCAACGCCGAGCGCAAGGACAGCCAAGGCATTTGCTTCCTCGGGCGCGTGCCCATCAACGCGTTTCTCGAGCACTACATTCCCGACTCGCCGGGGCCGATCCTCACTCCCGACGGCCGCGCGCTTGGCACGCATCGCGGGCTGCATCGCTACACGCTCGGACAGCGCCACGGCATCGGCATTCCCTCAAACACCGACCACCAGGCGTACGTGGTGGTTGGCAAGGACACCGCGCGCAACGCGCTGGTCGTGGCCTTCGACGGCCCGGAAGCGCCGGGGCTGTGGGGTGCGGAATTTGTCGTGCACCACCTTCACTGGCTGAATGCCGAAGATTCCGCGCAAACCGCTCCGCGCACTCTGAGCGCCCGGCCACGCTACCGTGATCCGGCGGTGGCCGCGACGCTGACGCTCGATTCCGCCGACCCCACCCGCGCGCACTTGCGTTTTGCCGAGTCGCAGCGTGCGCTCGCGCCGGGACAAATTGTGGCGTTCTACGACGGCGAACGCCTGCTCGGCGGCGCAGTGTATAGCTGACGCGGCGCCTACTAAACGGCCACTTGGCGCTTGGCCGTGAATATCAGCACCAAGCCGCTAAAGGTCATCAACAGCAGCACGGCAATGCTGGCCCAATAGGCAAGCACGCCGTTAAGGCCAAAAAGCTGCCCGAGCACGACAGTGGGCAAAAAAATCTGCAGGGCGATCATCAGTCCGAACGAGGCCAGACCAAGCTGCAGGCGCCGGCGCACGCCGTTGGTCGCCGCAAACGGGCGATCCGGCTTGGCCCGCGCGACAAACACCAAACCCACGCCAATCGCGGTGAGCGCCGAAAGATAAGTCACCCAGGCCCAGTGGTGGATGACGGCGGCGAAGCCGAACAGATTCCAAAACACCACCGTCGGGGCAATCAACAAGATGGCCACCACCAGCAAAAGCAAAGCAAAACCTAGGCGCAGTTGGAACATGGGGGCAAGGGTTCCCTTACAGGAGCCATTACATCGCAAAATAATACCCGAGGCAAGCGTTCATTGCGCGCTCACGCCCCTTCCGCCAGCAAGGTTTTGGCGTGCTCGCGGGCGGATTTCGCCGAGCGGTCGCCGAGCATCCGCGCCAGCTCGTTGATGCGCTCCGCCGTGTCGTCGTGCACGGCCTTGATCGAAACCGTGGTGGCCCGGGCGGTCTGCTGCTTTTCGACTACCAAATGCTGGCGCGCGCGCGCCGCGACTTGCGGCAGGTGCGTCACGCACAACACCTGGTGCCGACCGGCCAGCGCCGCCAGCTCGCGGCCGACGGCCGCGCCAATCTCGCCGCCCACGTTCGCATCCACCTCGTCGAAAACCAGCAGCGGCGTGGCGTCCGCGGCGGCGAGCACGGCCTTGAGCGCGAGCATCACCCGGGCGGTTTCGCCGCTGGAGGCGATTTTGTTGAGCGGGAGCGGCTCCTGGCCGGGGTTGGGCGAAAACAGCATCTCGACGCGGCTGTCGCCGTGCTCGTGCAGCGTCTCCCCAACCACCACGCGCAGGGCGAGACCGGCCTGCTTGAAACCGAGCGACTTGAGCAGCCGCGCGGCCTTTTTCTCCAAATCGCGGGCGGCGGTGGCGCGCTGCTCGCGCAGTTTGGCGGCGGTGGCGCGCAGGGTCTTTTCCTGTTTGGCGGCGTCGGCGGTCAAGCGGGCCAGCGTGCCTTCGATGTCGGATTGCGCGGCGATCTTGCGGGTGAGCTCGTCGCGCTTGGTGCACAAAACAGCGGGATCCGGACCGTAGCGACGCTGGAGCTCCAGCCACAAACTCATGCGCTCCTGCAGCGCCTTGGCGGCGGCTTCATCCAGCTCGAGGCCCGCGCCCAGCCGGGCAAAATCCGCGGCCAGCTCCTGCAATTCCATGACGACGGCCTCCAGCCGCTGTGTCAGCGGCCCAGCGCCGGAATCGAGCGCGGCCCACTCGCGGGTGGTGCGCACGAGCGGGGCGAGCTGCGCGGCCGCGCCCTCCTCGCCGGCCAGGCCGCTTTCGACGCGCGCGGCCAGTTCGCCGAGTTCCTGCGCGCGGGTCATGCGCGTGAAGTCGCGCTCCAGCGCGGTCAGGTTTTCCGGCTTGGGATCGAGGCGATCCAGCCGTTCAATCTGCTGCTGCAGAAATTCGATTTCGTCGGGCGAAAGGCGCTCGGCGCTGCGCAACTCATCGGCCTCGCGCAGGCGCGCGCACCAGGCGTGGTAACCGGCGGCAAAGCGCGCGACCTGATCCTCGATGCGCGCGAAGGCATCGAGCAGCTCACGCTGGTATTTTTCCAAAAAGAGCTTTTGCGGCTCGCCCGGCCCGTGAAAATCCACCCACGCCTCGCCCAATTCCTGCAAGGCGCCGAGCGTCGCCAGCGCGCCGTTGACCTGCACCCGCGGGGCTTTTGCGCGCGCCAGCGAACGCCGGAGCACGAGCGCGCCATCCTCGCAAGCCGGCAGACCCAGGCGCTCCAGCAAGGCGTTCACCCGCGCGAGGGTCGCGCCCTCGAACCAGAGCACGCCTTCGACTTCGCAGGCTTCCGCTCCCTGCCGGATCACGCTCTTGTCGGCCCGGTTTCCTGCGAGCAGGCTGAGGGCGCCGAGCAGGATGCTTTTGCCCGCACCGGTCTCGCCGGTCACGGCGGTGAAGCCCGCGCCAAATTCGAGCTCGGCGCGCTCCATCAGCGCGAGGTCCTGAAGGCGGAGGAACTGCAGCATCGGGCAGTGTTAAACTTCCGAGGCGACCCGCCGCGAGCACTTTCGCGTCAATTCCCGTCCATCAGCCTGGGATCGATCTGGTGCAGCAGGTCTTCTTCGAGGTGCGCGAGCAGGCGGTAACAGGCGTAGGCTTGCTGCTCCGCGGGATTGAGGCGGAAAATTTCCAGGCCGCCGCCCAGATCGCTGGCGCTCAGTCTGTGCAGGATGGCCGCGTGCAGGCGCAGGCGCACCTGGACGCTGGCGCGGATGACCGCTTCGGCGGTGGCCGGCTCGAGTGGCAAATCGCCAGTGCCGAAGTTCGGCCGCGCCAGCAGGTCTGCCAGCGCCCTGGCGTCAAGCGCACCTCCGGTTTGCAGTTCCTCGCTTAACGCAGCCAGCAACTCCGGGTCCGCCGCCTGGTTGCCGGCGCCCAGCTTGGGAGCCGGATCGGGCGCCTCGGTCACGGCCGTTTGCACGCGCTGGACAATCGCGCGCAGCAATTCCCGAAACGGCGCCGAAAGCCGCAAGCGCACGCACACCTGGCCGCCGCCGGGCTCAGACATGGACTTCCAATTCGGCGGTGAGGTGCCACTGGTGCAGGGCATGCAGGTAATGCTCCGCGGGCTCGCGCGGGCCCGACCATAGCACGGAGCGGCCCTGCTCGTGGACTTCCAGCATGTGCCGGCGCGCGCGGTCCGCTTCGTAGCCGAACACCCGGCGGAACACATGCACAACGTAGGTCATCAGGTTCACGTCGTCGTTGATCACCACAACCTGCCAGGTCGGCTCCAGCGCCGGAAGGGTGCGCGTCTGCTCGCGCGGCGCGACGCCGGATTGCGCGGCGACCGGGCCGGAGAAACGGGCCATGGCGGCAGGGTCGTTCATAAAGGGTATGGGACTAGGATAACGTCCCAGATTAAAAATGCAAGCGGACGCGGACGGTCCCGCGCGGCTAGCGCAGCAGCGCCGTGAGCAGGAGGTAGCTTTGCGACACCAGCAGGCTGGTGAGGTGGAAGAACGCCACCTCCTCCCACGGCAGCACGCCGCCAAATTTGAAGCCCGTGATCTGCCGGTCGTCGAAAAACCACAGGCCCGCGCGCACGGCCAGGAAATCCGCCGCGCTCAGCCAGATTCCGAACGCGAGCGTCGGCCCGACCACCAGCGGCCAGTTGGGCGCGAGGACGGGCCAGCCAATCACCCATTGCACGAAGATCAACGGCAGGAACCAAAACAGCAGATGCCGGGCGTAATTGAAACGCGGAGCGCGCCTGCGGCAGGCCAGCCCCACGGCGAGCCAGATCAGCGCCGTCAGCCCCATCGGCATAAGCACCTTCGCGCTCATGAGCGAGGGCACCGCCCAAGGCGCCCCACCCCACCCCCAGCCGGTGAGCACGTTGATTGCCAGCATGACTTGCACCGATTGCAGCCCAAAAAACAGGTATTCTTCGACCGGCAGCCGCCAGATTCGCCGCCAGTATTTCCCGGGCGGAAAGCCCCAGATGCCGCGCCCGACGGCGTAGTTGTCCCACGGCGAGGTGAAAGCGTAAACAATCACCAGCAGGATGCCCGCCGCGCACCAGCGGCCATCGCCCCACTCGCGCGCGGCCGGCGACAACAGCAGCAGCGCCAGGACCGGGACGTTGAAATAGAGGTGGAAGCGGAAATAAGTCATGGGTAAAAAAACGCTGCGCATCAGGATTTCTTGCGCTTGTAGCGCACTGCGCCACGGCGTGCCCGCGCGGGCACGCCGGGGCGCAGTGCGCTACAAGCGCAAGAAATCCTGATGCGCAGCGTTTTTTTACCCATGACTTAGTTCCGCTTCCACCTCTA
>JBEKZN010000113.1:0-5669 GCA_049509815.1 Opitutales bacterium | reverse complement strand
CATTCCTCGATGGGATCGATGAGGGCGGCGGGAAGGCTGGCGCGGAGTTCGATCACGGGATCACGATGGGTTTTGCATTAAAACCGCCTAGGGGAAAATATGCGATAACCGGTGCCGGTGCGCGGGCGGGAGGTTCCGTTGCAGCAAACGCCTTATGCCGCCGCTAAACCCTAGCAGGGTCAAATTTTGTCTTCAACGCACGCAACAGCGCCGTCCAGGTTGGTTTTGTGAAACGACTCATGGACACCATTTGAATGCTGGAAAGTATCCAGGATAGTTTCTCGAAATTGCATTTTTCCAGCAAAAGAGGAATGATGTGGTTTTCGTATCTGGGTTGCTGAAAAGCGAATTTAAGCTCTCTTTGGACCCAAATGGACGATACCGACTTGCGGCTCAACAGGAGAACAAACCAATCACAGCGTTTTAAGGCTTCGCCGATATCATCCTGCCACTGCACCGCGCCAACGATATGGGTTTTGCTGTACCAGACTTTGAGTCCGTGCGCCCGCAAAACCTTAGCGACCAAGTCCGCCTTGGCCCGGTCATGGCTGGCGTGGGAAAGAAATATTTCTTTCGGACGGGGACTCATTATTTTTCCCGATCAAGCGCCCACTGAAGCCGATGACCGCTGAGCGGGGCCCCGCAATTTCCCAGCAATTCGGCGCAGCTCCTTGTCGAGATTGGCCGGCGAGATCGTGCGCGTCCAGGGGTGATAAATCCAAGGGATCAGGGATGGAGGAGTGGCAAATGTCGACTTGCTGGTCACGACCAAGGGGAACACCTTGTTTTTGTAGTTTCTGTCTCCCAGGGCATAGCCCATTTCGTAGCCTGACATGGTGGAATTAACCGGTGCTTCCGATAGCAGGACGACCATGGCGTCCGACGATTCCAAAGCTTTGGCAATTAGCGCCGCGTAATTGTCTCCGGGCAAAATTTTCTCTTCTGCCAGCCAGACATCCAAGCCTTGCTCGCGCAACGTTTTGGCAGCTTCCTGCGCCAAGTCCGTTGTTTCCGCTGAATGACTGAGAAACACTCGCATGGCGCCAAGCTACTTAATTTACCTGACTTTGGCAAGCGTTGCGCCCACTCATTCCGTTATCTCACTGATTAAGCTCGAAAATCCGGAGCCCTACCGAGGCTCAAATCGGCGATGACGGCGGGAAGGAGCTGGTGCTCGGCGGCGTGGATGCGGGCGGCGAGGGTTTCGGGGGTGTCGTGGGGCAAAACGGGGACTTCGGTTTGGCGGAGGATGCGGCCGGAATCGACGTCGGCGTTGACGTAGTGGACGGTGCAGCCGGTAACGGGCACGCGGGCGGCAAAGGCCTGGCCGATGGCGTCGAGGCCGGGGAAGGCAGGCAAAAGGCTGGGGTGAAGGTTGATGATGCGGTCGGCGAAGGCGGCGAGGAAGGCGGATTTGAGGACGCGCATGAAGCCGGCGAGGACGACGAGGTCGGCATCCCAGTCGCGGATTTGCGCGATGTAGCGGTGCTCGGCGGGGCCTTCGAGCTTGGTCTTGAACGGGGCGGGGTCGAGGTAAACGGCGGGGACGCCGAAGCGCGAGCCGAGTTCGAGCATGCGGACGGCGGGCTGGTCGCAGAGGATGCCGACGACGCGAGCGCGTCCGAGGTGGCCGGCGTGCTCGGCCTCGAGAACGGCCTGGGCGTTGGAGCCGCGGCCGGAGCCGAGAAGGACGATTTTGAAGTCAGAATCCACAGATGACACAGATTAGCACAGACGACAGGAACAAGCGTCTCCATTCAAAAGCCGCCGTCCACACAATAAACATCCCGCGACCGCCGACGGGTATGACGAGTCGGACGAAGCGGCCGAGACAGACCACGCGGCCATCCGAGCAAGGGAAACAAAACCGCTTCGTCCACTTACCAGCCGACGGCGGGTTTCTGGCCTTGCTTGGTGATGGTTTTTTGGTCGAGCCAGACGGCGTTGCCGGTGCTGACCGAGGTGAGGGCCATTTGGAAGATGTAGCTGCGCTGGTAAACGTCGCCGGCCTTGGCGGTGCTGACGAGGATTTTGCCGGTGAGGGTGAAGTCGGGGATGCGGGTGGGAGCCTGCTGGCCGTTGAGGAAGGCCTGCATGTTGCCGGCCTGCTGGGCCATTTTATCCTGGGGGTTGGGGCCGAAGGTGGTGGTGGTGACGATTTTGCCGGACTGGTTGAGGGCGACGAGGATGTTCTGGGTCAGGAGGTCGGTGTCGAACTGCTGGGTGGTGTCGTTGGTGATTTTGGAGACGGCCATGACGGCGGGCAGCGAGGGCAGCTGGGCGAGGGCGTTGTTGAACTGCTGGCTGGTGAGCATGGACTGGACCATGGCGTTGGCCGCGGTGTTGAAGTCCTGGATGTCAATTTGGTTGAGGCTGACGATGGTGCGCGGGCCGTTGGGGTCCACGTACTGGGCGGAATTGGGCGCGGGGGAACCGCAGCCGGAGAGAAGCAAGGCGAAGAAGGCGATGGGCGGGAGGGACGCTTTCATGAGATAAGAGAAATGGGCGAATAAGATTGTTTAACTGCGAACGCTGGGCAGGAGGCTGAGGCGCCAGTCCACGGCGTTGGGCGTGGGGGCGAGCTCGGTGAGGGGGATGGTTTGGCCGCCCTCGATAGAAACGGAGTGCCAGATGGGAGCGGGGGTGGTGATGGCCATGCCCTGGGTGTCGTACCACTGGACCTGGTAATTGAAGTTTTTGACGGCGGAGGTGAGGTTTTGGACGTTGACCTGGATTTGGAGGAGGCCACCGACGGTGGCCTGGTTGACGCTGCGGACGTAGGCGATGTCGTTGAGGGAGGAACTGGTGATGACGCGCTTGTCGTTCACCATGTTCGGGTGGGCGGCGGACTGGGCGGGCTCGACGGTGTTGACGGTGGCGCAGCCGCCGAGCGCGAGAATGAGGACCAAAATAGAAAAGACGGAAAGGCGGTGCATGGGTCAGCGGAGGGTGATGGTGTGGACGAGAAGGCGGTCGGCGTAACTGTTGCTTTTGACGTAGACAACGTTAATGAGACCGGGCGGAAGGTCAACCGTCTCCGATTGGCCAGAGCCGTCGGCGGTGAGGACGAGGCGGCGATCGGGCGGCGTGGGCAAACGGCAGTAGGTGAATTCCTTGGGAAGGGTGACCCAGGTGCGCAGGTCGGCCTGGTTGGTGGCGGCCTGGTAAACGACGCCGGCGATTTCGGCGACGACGGCCCAGTCGCCGGAGTTTTTGGTGGCGGCGTAAAGGCCGTATTGGGCGGCGGCCTTGGCACCGGCGGAAATGAGGGTCTTGATGATGATGGTGGGCAGCTCGTTCTTGAAGTCCTGGCCGATGACGAGGTCCATGTTGCACAGGAGGGTGGTGTGCAGGGGGGTGGTATTGGCGCCGCTGACGGTGAGGCCGGGGCAGAATTCGTTGTTATACACGAGCTTGGGGAAGGCGACGCCGACATAGGGGACGGAGCGGCTGACGATGAAGAGGGGGATGTCGATGCGGATTTCCGAGCGGATGGGAGCCTGGCCGGTTTCGAAGATGACGTAGGTGAGCGGGGGCAGGGTGCCGCCGCCAGCGAGGGAGTCAGCGAGGGCATAATCGGCGTCGATGTAGGAATTGCTGCCGATGAGGTCGCGGACGCGCTTGAAGGCAACGCGGGCGCGCTCGAAGTCGGAATTGGTTTCGCCGCGGCCGAGGAAGTAGAGACCCTCGAGGTAAACGCTGAAAGGGTTGACGTAGGGGGCGTAGAATTTGAGGTTGTCGAGGTCGCCGTAGGCGTCGCTGACGTTGGCTTGGAATTGGGGGTCGCTTTCGGCGCGATTGACGTCGTAGGTGTCGGTGGAGCCGGGGTTTTGCGCGCTGGCGGCGGAGGCCTTGTTGGCGGCAGCTTGGGCGGAAGCGATGTTGGAGGCATTGGCGGCGACGGCGTCTTTTTGGTACTGGTAGGAGCGGTTGATTTCGACGCGGGCTTCGTCGTACCGGCCAAGGTCGAGGTAGTTCAGGGCCTGGTAGGTGCTGGCCATGATTTTGTCATAGGCGTGGCCGCGGTAAGGCAGGATGGTCTGGTTGACCATGGTGGCGGCGGCCTCGCCGGAGATGGAGATGTCGGGGCGGGCGTCCCAGTAGTCGAAGAGGTTTTCGGATTGGCTGAAGGCGAGCAGGCTGTCGTTGAACTGGCTGTTGGCGCGGGTGGTGGCACCGGCTTCGAGCTGCCAGAGGAGGGCGTTGGTGCCGCCCTGGTCTTTTTGGGCCTTGGTGGTCGCGATTTGGGCGGCCTGCTGGACGTCACCGGCGGACCAAGCCTGGCGAAGGCCCTGGGTGTCGTCCGTGTAGGAGGCACAGCCGGAGCCAAGGATGGCGAAAGAGCCAGCGAGGAAGAGCGCCCAGGGAGTTATGGCGGTGCGGACCATGTCGCGGGAAGCCGAGAGTTACTGGGCGGGCGCAGTCGGGGTGGACGGCGCAGGGGCAGGCGACGAGATGGGGGCAGGCGCAGGGGCTGGAGTGGGCGCGGGGCGGGCGATGTTGAGGAGGGTGACGCCACGGTCTTCGGTGAGGTCGGCAGTGGCGGTGCGGGGGGTGACATTGGAGATGCGGGCTTTGCCGATGGCGACTTCCTCGGGGCCGAGGTCTTCGCCGGTGTCGGGGTCGATGAGCTCCTTGCCGGTGGCGTAGATGATCCAGAGCTGGCCGACAGCGATGCCGGTGCCGTCGCCGCGGTTGATGGTGATTTGGTTGTCGGTGCGGGCGATGACTTTGGCAGGGTATAGGAGGTCGGTGGTGCCCTGGGCGATTTTCTCGGCCATGAGGCGGGTGAGGTTGATGAGGAGGCTGTCGGCCCAGTTGCCACCGGTGGCGACGACGTAGCGGGGGTCGTTGCGGGCGTCGGCGTCGTCCAATTGGAAGTTGGTGGAGGCGCGGAGTTTGCCGGACTGGGCGTCGTAAACTTTGGCGACGCAGGAAAGGCTGACTTTGCGGCGCTGGGCGGTTTCGCCGAGGGCGTCGAAGGTGGCGGTTTCCTGGCGGTCCTGGAAGCTGTCGATGGTGGTGACGAGGACGTATTGGGCGCCGGCGAGCTTGAACATCTTGACCTGGTTGGTGTCGTCCACGAGGCCGGACTGGGAAAGGGATTGCTCCTTTTGGACGGCGTCGAGGTCGCTGCGGGAGACGACTTGGAATTTGCGGTTGGCGTCGAGGGCGGCGATGAGCTGGCTGTCCATGGCCTCGGCGATGCGGTTGAGGGAGTTGATGGTGCCGGCGGACGCGGCATCGGCGAGCAGGGAAGGCAGGATTTTGACATCGCTGACGCCGAGGGTGTCGCGCTGGGGCACGCCCGTGGTGGGTTGGGCGCGGGCGGAAAGGGTCGCCAACAGGGCGAGCAGGAGGAGGAACGGACGGGAGGATTTCATGTTGGGAGACAGTTGGACACGAAGAAGGCCAAAAAGTGGCAGGGCCACCGCCAGTACTAGGGTTGAGCCGCGGGTGCCGGCGAAGCGGCCGGTGGCTGGCCAGCAGGCGGATTCGAGGCCGCCGGGATGGCCTGAGCGCCCCAGACAGGCGCAGGGGTGGAGAAGAGGCTTGGGTAAACTTGCTGGACGGGCGGAAGTTGGTTCGCAGTAACGGTGACGTTGGAAGTCTGGTCGAGGCGCAGGCCGGATTGGCGGAACATTTGGGCGATGCCGCGGATGCGTTCG
>JBEKZN010000112.1:0-5691 GCA_049509815.1 Opitutales bacterium | reverse complement strand
ACTGGAGGGCCTGCATGCCGCCCATGGAGCCGCCGATGACGGCGGCGAGGCTGGAGACGCCGAGATGGTTGATGAGGCGTTCCTGGGCGCGAACCATGTCGCGGATGGTGAGCGAGGGGAAGTCGAGGTTGTAGGGGCGGCCAGTGCAGGGGTTAATTGAAGCGGGGCCGGTGGAGCCGCGGCAGCCGCCGAGGCAGTTGGCGCAGATGACGAAGAAGCGGGTGGTGTCGAGGGGTTTGCCGGGGCCGATGATGTTGTCCCACCAGCCGGGTTTGCGGTCGTCGGGGCGATGGCGGCCGGCGCAGTGGTGGTCGCCGGAGAGGGCGTGGCAGATGTAGATGGCGTTGGTGCGGGAGGGGTCGAGGGTGCCGTAGGTTTCGTAGCGGAGGGTGAATTCGGGGATGGTGGCGCCGTTGTCGAAGGTGAACGGTTCGCGGCTGACGAAATCCCGGGGGGTGACGAGGCCGACGTCGCCGCCGGAGGCGGTGGGCGCGGGAGCGGGGGAGGGAGGGTCGTCAGTCACGAAGGCAAGGATGAGGGATGAAGGAGGAAGGATGAAGCCAAAACGCGCGGTGCGGGCCGAGGGATACCGAGCAGTTCCGGGAGGGGTGCATCGCCGGGGGTCGTGGGCGAAGTTTGGGCTCTGGTTTAAACCGATTTTTTGACAGGATTAACAGGACAAACAGGATGCGGAAAAAGAAAAGTTCACGCAACGACGCAACGAGCGCCAAGGGAGCGGGGAGCCGGGTGAGGGCGCGGCGGGTCACGGAATTTGGGCAAAAAAAAGGTCAGGCACCCTACGGCACACGCGAAGCCTGATTACCGTTGCTCCCTTCCGGGCCTGGCGGGGTTCATCGGTTCGGCGTTGCATAGGACCCGACCAAGGAAAAACATCGCACAGAAGGGGCGGAGCGGCAACTCTTAAATGCGTGATCACGTACCTACGCGAGCGGTTTCACCCGTTGTGGCGGCTGCGGCAGCAGGCGTGGTACCGGGCGGCGCAGCGGCGGCTGGATTTTGCGGTGCTGGCGGGGCGGGGGCGGATAAAATTTTATGTGATGTTTCTGCGGGATTTTGCGGTGCTGGCGCCGCACCGGGGCGCGGA
The DNA here is from genome assembly GCA_049509815.1 of Opitutales bacterium. Lineage (GTDB taxonomy): Bacteria > Verrucomicrobiota > Verrucomicrobiia > Opitutales > JABDGR01 > CAZDAQ01. The sequence continues at coordinate 4,586 of JBEKZN010000112.1, read as the reverse complement.
GGCGGTGTCGCGGGGGGTGTTTGAGGGGATGCTGCGGGAGCTGCGGGTGACGCATTTTTTCGACATCGGGGCGAACGTGGGGACTTATGCGTGGAGCGCGCGGGAGCTGGCGCCGGAGGTCGAGGTGTTTTTGTTCGAGCCGGATCCGCTGAATGTGAAGTTGCTGAAGCGGACGCTGCAGCGGAACGCGCTGGCGGGCGTGCACCTGTGGGAAGGCGTGGTGGCCGGGCGGAGCGGGGCGCGGAGTTTTCTGGTGGACGAGGCGAGCGGGACGGTCGGGAGCCTGCGGGACGATTCGGCGAAGAGCCATTCGCTGCAGTCGGCCTACCATTTGGCGCGGAGCATCAGCGTGGCGGCGACGACGCTGGATGATTACGTGGAGAAAGTGCGCGGGGAGCGGCCGGAGGCGGTGATCAAAATTGACGTGGAGGGCGCGGAGGCGGAGGTGTTGGAGGGCGGGCGGGGATTCGTCAGGAAGCTGCGGCCGCTGCTGATCGTGGAGTGTTTTGAGCGGGAGAATTTGCGGCCGATGCGCGGGCTGGAGTATGCGATGGTGGATTTGCGGGAGGGCGCGAATGTGCTGTTGGTTCCGCGGGAAAGGGTGGAGGAATTGCGGGCGAAGGGGATTGTGCCCGAAGGTGAGGCGGCGGAGTTGATGGGTTGAAGCGAGGCGGGAGCGGTGATCAGTTGCGGTCGCGCTGGCCGGAGAGCGCGACGAGCAGGTACGCGAGGTTGCCGAGGGAGGCGATGAAGGCGGCGACGTAGGTCCAGGCGGCGGCGTTGAGGGTGTCGGCGGCGCCGACCATTTCATCGGGCTGGAGAATGCCGAGGCCCTGGAGGCGCTGGAGGGCGCGGCGGGAGGCGTCGAACTCGACGGGGAGGGTGATGAGTTGGAAGACGGTGAGGAGGGTGTACGCGGCGACGCCGAGGTAGAGGAGGCCGAAGGAGCGAAAGACGAGTCCGCCGATCATGATGAAGGGCAGGAGGGAGGAGGCGATGTTGGTGAGGGGGATGAGGTTCATGCGCAGGCCGAGGGCGGGGTAGGCGATTTTGTGCTGGATGGCGTGGCCGGATTCGTGGGCGGAGACGCCGAGGGCGGCGAGGCTGAGGCCGCGGTAGTTTTCGGAGCTGAGGGCGAGGCGCTGGCGGACGGGGTCGTAGTGGTCGGTGAGATGGCCGCTGATTTCAACGATGGCGACGTCGTCAATGCCGGCGGAGCGCATGATGGCAGTGGCGACTTCGGCGCCGGTGAGGCGGCTGCGGGAGCCGACGCGGGACCATTTGGCGTAGGCGGTGCCGATGCGGTGCTGAGCCCAGAAACCGAGCAGCGCGGGCAAGATGATGAGAAGGAGAAAGGGCTCGAAGAACATGGGGGAAAGGGAGAAGGCGTTAGGTTTTGTTAAAAGGCCGATTTTTTGACAGGATTAACAGGATGAACCGGATGGGAAAAAAGAAGAGTTCACGCAATCCCGCCGCGGCGGGACCACGAGCGCGAAGGAAAAGAAGAAAGCAGGTTAGACGATTTTAGACCCTGGGCAAGAAGGGGGTGTTCCGCGGGGGCGGGGAATGCGGAATGCAGAGTGCAGAATGCAAAACTGAAAAGGGAACGGCAGATTACGCAGATTTTCGCAGAAAAGATTTTTGAACAGAAGGAAGCGAAGGGAGCGAAGGCTGTGGCTGGCAATGGTGCTCAAAAGCAGACAGCAGGTGTGTCGCCGGCTTGATAAATCCAGATCGATGTGTAGCCTCAGGATTCATGAAAAAAGCACGCAAGCGGAGGGTGGCCGCGCCGAGGACGCTCAAGGAGCCGACTTGCGCGGCGGACGATCCGATACGGAATCTATGTTCGCTGGCCGATCCGGGATTGACGCCGATGACCAACGAAGAGATTGACCAGCTTTTGTATGGGGAAGACGTGTAACGGTCTGTGTCTCAAAGGCGGAAGCGAGTTAAGCCGTCATTGTTCGAACGAACCAAGCATTTGTGCGGGCGTTTTGACAGTGGGGTGAAGGATTTGGCGACGAATCCGAAATATTTGGAGGGATTGGGGGAGTAGGGAGGGTGTTGCGAGTCGAAAATGGACCATTGCGAGCGACAAGCGTCTCAAGGTGATGGGGTTTGTGGCGCTGCTGGGAGAGTGATTTATTCGGCCAAGATTCCTGTGTCCAAAAACTTGCGTCCTTGTCACGGGGGCGTCATGGTGCGGGTTTGGTCATGAACGAGAAGGCGTCAACGACTACGGGAGAAACCGGGAGCCGGCCAGGCTCCGGGGAGGGCAAGCCGTCGGTGGCGGAGGTGAGCCACGACCTGCGGGCGGTGCGGATGCTGCGGCTGGAGGAGTTGCGGGCGGCCGGGCGCGATCCCTTTGCGGCGAACTGGGAGCAGACGCATACCTCGGCGCAGGCGAAGGCTCTCTATCTCGAGGGAGTGGAGGACGGGCCGGCGGTATCGGTGGCCGGGCGGATTCTCATGTTCAACGACATGGGGAAGTCCACTTTCGTGAAGATTCTGGACCGGGACGGGCAGATCCAGCTTTACCTGAAGAAGGACGTGGTGGGGGAGGAGGCGTATGCGGCGTTCAAGAAGCTGGATTTGGGGGACATCGTGGGGGCGGCGGGGACGCTGTTCAAGACGCGGACGGGGGAGATCACGGTGCGGGTGACGAAGTACGCGCTGCTGGCGAAGGCGTTGCGGCCATTGCCGGAGAAGTGGCACGGGTTGACGGACAGCGAGCAGATTTACCGCGAGCGGCATTTGGATTTGATCGTGAACGAGGAATCGCGGCGGCGGTTCCAGACGCGCAGCCGGATAGTGCGGGCGGTGCGGGAGTTTTTGTGGGAGCGGGAATTTGTGGAGGTGGAGACGCCGGTGCTGCAAAATGTGGCGGGCGGGGCGTCGGCGCGGCCGTTCGTGACGCATTTCAACGCGCTGTCGTACGATTTTTACATGCGGATCGCGCTGGAGCTGCACTTGAAGCGGATGCTGGTGGGCGGGTTTGACCGGGTGTTTGAGATTGGGCGGGTGTTCCGCAACGAAGGGCTGTCGCGCCGGCACAATCCGGAATTCACGATGCTGGAGGTGTACCAGGCGTACAGCGATTTTCGCGGAATGATGAAGTTGTTGTACGATCTGATCCAGTATGTGTGCAAAGAGGCGCTGGATGGGCGCACGGCGGTGCCGCGGCCGGGCGGCGCGGAAGGCGAGATGATCGAGCTGGGCGGGACGTGGCGCGAAGTCACATACACGGATCTGGTGATCGAGGCGACGGGCGACGCGGAGTGGTTCCGGCGGACGAAGGCGGAGAAGCTGGCGGCGTGCGACAAGCTGGGGATCGAGGTGAACCCGGCGCTGCCCGATTTTGCGGTGACGCAGGACGTGTTCGAGAAGTTGGTCGAGCCGAAGCTGATCCAGCCGACCTTCGTGACGCATATACCGGTGGAGCTGTGTCCGCTGGCGAAGCGGACGCGCGGGAACCCGGCGGTGCTGGACGTGTTTGAGTTTTGTGTGAACGGGCAGGAGCTGGCGCCGGCGTATTCGGAGCAGAACGATCCGCTGGCGCAGCGCGAGGAGCTGGCACGGCAGGCGGGGGCGGACGCGCAGAAGGTGGACGAGGAGTTTTTGACGGCGCTGGAGCACGGGATGCCGCCGGCCGGGGGCATGGGCGTGGGGATTGACCGGCTGGTGATTTTGCTGACCGGGGCAGCGAACATCCGGGACACGATTTTGTTTCCGTCGCTCAAGCCGGCCGAGGCGGGCGCGGGCGAACCACCCAAAGCCTGACCATGCCCTGGCCCGTTTATCTGGCGTTCAAGCACCTGTTTCCGGCGGGGCGGCGGGCGTCGTTTTTCACGGTGGTGTCGATCCTGGGGGTGGCGCTGGGGGTGATGGTGCTGCTGGTGGTACAGAGCGTGATGAACGGGTTTTCGCACGAGTATGAGGTGAATTTCATCCGCTCGCAGGGGCACATCCAGATCCGGTCGGACGATTTGATCGACGATCCCGAGGAGGTGGTGAAGCTGGCGGAGTCGGTGCCGGGGGTGGTGGCGGTGGAGCCGTTTTTGCAGGGGATGGTGATGCTGCAATTTGGGAACCGGGTGGCGTTTTCGGCGATGCACGGGATTGCGTGGCCGCCGGATTATCCGCGCACGCAGAAGGAGATCGCGGCGACGCCGCCGACAGGCACGGCGTTCCCGGTCATGCAGAGCGTGGACGTGAACCGGCCGGGGAAGCCGCCGCTGGAGGACTCGCTGCTGGCGGGGAAGATGGACGATTTGGACGACAACAGCGTGTTTTTGGGGAGCGGGCTGGCCGCGAGCCTGGGGGTGACGATGGGCGACACGGTGGATGTGTATTCACCGTTGATGCTGGACCGGCTCAAGAACAACAACGAGGTGGTGCTGCCGCGGCAGTTTCAGGTGGCGGGGATTTATGAGACGGGGTGGACGGTGGCGGACGACAATTCGTTTGTGGGGACGTTGCGCACGATGGCGCAAATCTACGGGCTGGGGAACGAGGCGATGGGGGTGGAAGTAAGGCTGGACAACGACGACATGGGGCACACGGCGGACGTGGTGGAGGCGTTGAAC
>JBEKZN010000111.1:0-5695 GCA_049509815.1 Opitutales bacterium | reverse complement strand
GGGAAATCTCGTGCGTTCAATACTACCCCGCCCTCGCCTACCTCCTCAGCGGCGGCTTTCGCGGACCCCAGCTCTTCCCCAACTTCGCCCTCCCCGCCCTCCAAACTGTCGAGAAAATCCTGCAACCGCTCCCCACGCTTACCGCCGCCCGCATGCTCGTGACCCTGCGTCCTCGATGACTAAATCGCTCGCGCTTGACTCTGCGATCACGGCGTCGTCACCGCCAGCTTGACCGAATGGCTCGTCGCCTTCCCCGCCGGATTCGACACCACCACCAGGTAGCTTCCCGCCGTCGTCTTGCTCACATTCGTCAACACCAGCGTGTTCGTGTCCGCGCCGCTGATGTTCGTGCCGTCCACCACGATCGCCGCCCCCTTCTTCCACATATAACTCAAATCCATGCCCGTGGCCGTCACCGAGAACGTCGCCGTCGAGCCCGCGATCACCGAAACCGGCAATGGCTGGACCGTGATCTTGGGTGCGGTCGAAACCACGAGCAGCGCCGCCGTATCGCTCGTCAAGCTGCCCAGCGAACTCGTCGCCACCACCGTGTAGTTGCCGCTGTTGGTTGCCGTCACGCTCTTCAGCACCAAAGTCGCATTCGTCGCCCCCGCAATGTTCACGCCGTTCTTTTGCCACTGGTAGGTTAGCGCGCTGGTCGCCGTCGCGCTCACCGCCAACGTCACCTTCGTGCCCGCCTTCACCGACTGGCTCGCCGGCTGCGTCACAAACGTCAGCGGTGTGACCACGGTCAGCATTGCCGCACTGCTGGTCGCCGAACCGGCGGAATTCGTCGCCACCGCGCGGAACTCATCGCCCGACATCCCCGCCGTCGTCGGGCTGACCGTCAACGTCGTGCTCGCCGTCCCCGTGAAGCTGCCGCCTTCGCTCAAATTCCCCCAGGTGTTGCCTCCGTCCGTCGATGCCTGCCACTGGTAACTGGGCGCCGGCGTGCCGCTCGCCAGCACCGTGAACGTTGCCGCCTGTCCGACAATCACCTTCTTGGCCGCCGGTTGCGTCTCCCATTGCGGAGCCGGGTTGGGGCCCGCCTTCCGAATCGTGTCATTTTTGCTGTCCGCGATGTAAAGATTGCCCAACCCATCCGACGCCAGCCCCATGGGCAGATCAAACCGCGCCGCCGTGCCCACGCCGTCCGCGCTCCCCGGATTGCCCGCCGAACCGGCCAGCGTGGTGACCACTCCCGACGCGACCACGACCTTGCGCACCGTGTCGTTTTGCGTGTCGCTCACATATACATTCCCCTGGCCGTCCGTCGCCACGCCTGCCGGCTGGTTGAACTCCGCACCCGTGCCCACGCCGTCCACGCTGCCGATGTTGCCCGTGTTACCCGCCAGCGTGGTCACGGTGTACACAAATCCGTCGAACGAAAGCTGCCGCACCGTGCTGTAGCTGGCGTCCACCACGTAATAGTTGCCTGCGTTGTCGAGCGCGATGCCCATCGGCGCCCCGAATTCCGCCCCCGAACCGATGCCATCCACGCTGCCGTTGAAATTCGCCAGTCCCGCAATCGTCGTCACATTCCCGGCGGACGTCACTTTCCGGATCGTGTGATTGTTCGTGTCGCTGACAAAAAGATTCCCCTCGTTGTCCACCGCGATGCCCGAAGGTCCATTAAACCGCGCGCCCGCACCCGTGCCATTGAGCGTGCCGGGTACTCCCGGCATTCCCGCCAGCGTGCTGACCACTCCCCCGGGCGCGATTTTGCGGATGTCGTCATTGTTCGTGTCCGCCACGTAAATGTTTCCGCCCGAATCCACCGTCAGCGCCGTCGGATTGTTGAAGCGCGCCGCGCTGCCGGTGCCATCCGTGTTTCCGGAAGTCCCCGCCAGTCCCGCAATCGTCGTCACCGCTCCGCCCGGTGTGATCTCCCGAATCACGTTGTTGTTCGTGTCCGCCACATAAACATTCCCGCCCAAATCCAACGCCACCGCGTTCGGCCCGTTGAACTGCGGACTCCCGCCGCTGCTGTCCGTGCTCCCTGCGTTGCCGGACAAACCCGCCAGCGTCGTCACTGCATAGGACACATTCACCGTCAGCGTCGCCGGGGAAGACGTCGCCGAACCGTTGAAATTATTGGTCACCACGCACTGGAACTCGTCTCCGCTCATGGCCAACGTAACCGCATTGATGTTCAGGGTTGCCGTGCTCGTGCCTGAATAAGTGCCGTCATCGCTCAAGTCGCTCCAGGTCGTGTTGCCACTGGTCTCCATTTGCCACTGGTAGTTCAAACCCGCCGTGCTGTTGGCCGTCACCGCGAACATTGCGCTCTGCCCCGCATTCAGCGTCACACTCAACGGCGATGTTGCGATCTCCGGCTCGCTCGTCAGCGCCGCGACCAGATTCGCCACATTGGGCGTCCCCACTCCCGTGCACATGTCATACCCCACCCCCGCGCTGAAGTCTCCATTGTTTCCACTCGTGATGTCCCGAAATGCAGTGCTCAACAGCAAAGGATAAATTTTCGGCCCCAGCAGCCCCAGCGACCCCTGCCCGTCCTTGGCCCGCGCTTGGTTGATCAGCGCGCAAAAGCCCGCCCACATCGGCGTCGCCAGGCTCGTGCCGCCCACCGGTTGCGATTCGCCGTCGAGAATAAACAAGCCCGGCGTGTTCGGATCCGCAATCCCCGCCACATCCGGAACCAGCCGCATCGGCGGACTCGAACCGAGGTCCGCCGCCGGCGGATTGCCGCTCGGCACTCCCGTCCCAACCTGCCAGCTCGGCCGCTGAAAAAGCTGGCTCGCCCCGCCCCCGGTCGCCCCGCTCTCGCCATTGCCCTCCACTGACCACGCAGTTTCGCTGAGCACATTGTTGCCCGTCGTGTTCGTATCCAGATCCAGAGTCGTGCCGCCGACCCCGGTCACATTCGGATCGCTCGCCGGATTCTCCACCTGCACCGTGCCATGCTTGCTGTACACCGTCCCGAAAAACGCGGAAAACTCCGGCCGCGAACCGCCGTCGCCCGATGCGGCAAACAGCGTCACCCCCGCGCTCGCCAGCGTCGCAAAAAATTGGTCGTCGGTGAACATCTGCCCCAACACATCGTCGTCCTCCGTGTCGCCAAAACTCATCGAAGCCTGATGCAGCCCCTGAATCGACGAATTCGACACGTCGTCAATGATCTGCTGGTACGAAGCGTCGATGTCCGTCGGCTCCAGATCGGTCGAGCCGTAAACGCGCACATTTGCCCCGGGTGCCATCGAGCTGCTCCACTCCGTGTCCAGCGTCTCCTCCCCCGAGGGCGGCTCCATCTCCCCCGGCACCGTTTGAATGAACTTCACGCTCCCCGTGCGCGTCACCCCGCACGTCTTCCAGAACGCCGTCAAGTCGCTCGTCTTCGGAAACACATCAATCACGATCGCAATCGTCTGCCCGCTGCCCGTCAGCCCCAACGCGGTCCCATTATAGGCCTGAATCACCGGCGCCGTCTCATACCCGTTCTCCGGATCCAACGGCGTGGTCGAGCCCGGCATGATGATGTGCTTGTGCATCTTCAGGTGCGGCTGCAGTCCGTTGATGCTGATCAGCGCCGACGCCACCTCCGCCGGCACGCTCGGCGCCGTGATCGCCGAAGTGTACTCCAGCCCGTCCTTGCCCATCACCCGCGCAAAATCCACCTGGAACGCATCCCGCACCCGGCTCACCGGCCCCTGCGCAAACACCGCCAGATGCTGGCCGCTCCGCCGTGTAATCGTCAGCCCCTGGCTCAACAGCCAATCCGCCACCCGCCCATAGTCCTCGGCCGTCGGATAGTATTTCGCCGCCATCTCCACCTGGGAAATGATTTCGCCCCGCCCCACCCGCGCCTCCAGGTCCGCAAAATTCCGCATCTTCAACGCCACCGCAAAATTCATCGGTGCTGCCGCCTCCTCGTCCGTCAATGTCGAGCGCGTCACGTACGGCTGCGTCACCGCCTGCGTCGTTACATTTCCCGCCACACTCGCCGTGTTCTCCGGTGCCACCGGCGCCACACTGTTGGTAAACACCACCCGGTCAGACCCGGCGGTCTGCGCCGGAGCCCGCGTCCCCAACAACATCATCGCCCCCAGCACCAGTAGCCCGCGGATTCCGAATCCCCAAACCCAGCCCCCAACCTTGCCGCCGTTTGAAATTCGGTAGTGCCGGCCCCGTTCAAGGGATTTTTCCGTTGTTACCACGTTGGTGAAATTCATCATAGGAAAGCAATTTGACTTTGGCAATCAACATCTTGCGATATTCGGCGCGAAATTTTTCGGAATCGGGGTCTCGTGGTGCTTGGGGGTTTGCCGCACCTTGATTTCTCGGGTTCGCGTGCCCTCTATAAATACCCAAGACCGGAAGATGTTGCAAATTATAGACACCATCGTTGTCGCAGCCGAACCGGAACAGGCGCAACTGCCCGGAAGATGGTGCCAGAGACCCTTTTGTGAAATTGCACTTGGGAAACAAACGTAAGAACCCGCCATCTGTAGATTATTCCAAATCGCCTCCCTTTTCACCCTCAAACCCGCCTCATCCGGCCCAAATACCGGTCAATTCGCCGATTCTACCCTTATTTGTCCGACGTCGCCACGGCCACCGGCTTTTGGGCACCGGCTTTCTGAAACGCCAAAAAGCTCTCCGCTCCGTGCGGCGTCAGGTACGCCCGCAATAGCTTAGGATCCGACTTCGTCAAATCCACCACAATCAGCCCGTCCAGGCACTTTCCAAACGCCGGGTCCACGTTGAACGAAATCAGGCGCCCATTCATCTTCAGGTAATGCCGCAGCAAAATCGGCACCCCCTTTTTGTCCGTCTCGATCTCCGACACCAGCGCGGAAACATCGTCTATGTCCCGCACGCTGGCCAGCAACGCCCGCACTTCAGCCCCGCGCAGCCTTTGCCGGCGCGGCGGCCTCTTCGGCTTGACCAGGCTCGATAGCTCGTCGTCAAACCGGTTTTGCCGCAAGAACTGCACCATCAGGTCCTTCGACACCGTTTGATAGTCCGGATTGATCGAAACCGGCCCGAACAGCGTTTTGTACCGCGGGTTGCGCACCACAAACTGCCCAATCCCGCGCCAAATCATGATCAGCGAAGCCTGCTTGCGCTGGTAGGCCGAAACAATGAACGACCGCCCCAGCTCTATCGCCGGACCCAGCAGCTCCAGAAACCCCGGCTTGTATTTGAACAGCGTGGACGTGTACAGCCCCTCCACCCCGATCGTCTTCATCACCTCGTCGGTCAGCGCAAAGCGGTACGCGCCCACGATCGCCTTCGCCTCGCGATCCCACATCAGCAGGTGGTTGTAGTGTGGATCAAATTCGTCCAAGTCCCGCTCATGGCCCGTCCCTTCGTTGACCTCCCGGAAAGTCATCTCCCGCAGCCGCCCCAGCTCCAGCAGCACCCGCGGAATTTGCGGCGCCCGCGCGTGGTAAACGACGAACTGCCCGCTTTCCACCAGCATTTGCTCCGCCGGCAGCGCTGCGACTTCCTCCGTCAGCTCCTCGGCCGGCACCGGCGGCGCCAACGGCGCCAGCTTGCGTTCGGGCTGCGGCAGCTTCGGCAACGGCAGCGGAAAACGCCGGCGCGGCGGGCTCCCGGCTCGGTCGCGCAACAGGTATGTATTCAGCCGCAAAAACTCCGTCAGCGCCTCATCCGTCGGAAAATCCGCCAGCCGCCGGAACGGAATCGGGTTGCCCACCCGCACCCGCAGGTT
>JBEKZN010000110.1:0-5730 GCA_049509815.1 Opitutales bacterium | reverse complement strand
GGAAGTGTCCCAAACGGAGATAATGGAGGTTTTATCGGAACGGATGCAGACGGATAAGTCAACGATGGTCAAGGAGTTACAGGAAAAATTGAACGAAGCCCTGCAACGGTTGTCCCTTAAGCATAGGACCGTGGTCGTTCTTTTTGAGATTGAAGGCTTGAGCCACCAGGAAATCGGGCAGGTGATGGACTGCTCGGAAGGAACGGTGCGTTCGCGCCTTCACTACGCGAAACAACAATTACAATCCTACTTGCAGGATTACCTGCGGTAATTATTTTTAATCAACTCATGGACAAACCCCCACCCAAGATCTCGCTGGAAGAGCTCCTGCGACTCAAGCGCCATGAACGTCCGGCGGCGGAGTTCTGGCCGCGTTTCGAAGGGGAATTGCGGGGGCGGATGCTGCGGGCGTTCGTGCAGCCGGAGCCGTGGGTGACCCGCTGGTCGCGCGCGCTGGTGGCCCAGGCCACGCCCTGGATGACAGCCGGCGCAACGGCGGGATTGGTGCTGGCTTTTGTGATGCACAGCCGGGTGCAGTTGCCGACGGCGGAGAACAGCCCGGCGCCGCGCATGACGGTGGCGATGGTTTCGACGCCGGAGAAAACGGCGGTGGAGAGCACGGTTTCGGCGAGCACTTTGGCCAGCCCGGCGCCAGCCGGTTCGGCGGATGACGCGCTGGAGGGCGCGCGGACGAAATTTATCGTGGCGGCACTGGCCGAGCCGTCGGAATCGGCGAACGACCACAGGGTGTCGGCAACGACGGAATTGCCCGGCGGGCGCGCCGATGGGGTGCGATTCGCCGCCGACGCGCTGGTGGAAGAGCCCCTGCTGTCCCGTGTGAACGGGATGGCGTATTGACGGCTGTGATAATGAGCCCAGCCGGCAGGCCGGCCGCCGGGCGGGCGGCGCAAGGGAGCACTTGGGCCTGGCGCGCGAGTTTGCTGGCGATGGCGGGGTGTCTGATGATGGCGCCGCGCGGGCTGAGGGCGCAGGCGAGCCCGGCGCCGGGAAACACGACGGTGACGACGGGGGACTTCATGGCGCTGCAGCAGCGGTACATCGAGCTGCTGGGGCAGGCGCAGCCGGCGGTGGTAAAGATTGACATTTTGTGCAGCGACGGGATCACGTATTTGTCCACGGGATTTTTCATCAGCCGGGAAGGCTACGTCATGACGGCGAACGCGCACCTGCTGCAGGACGCGGTGCGGGTGGTGGTCGAGCAAAACGGGGTGCCGTACATCGCGGACGTGATGGGGGTGGACCTGGTGACGAACATCGCGCTGCTGCGGACGCCGAAGCCGCCGGCGAATTTCGGGGTGCTGAACCTGACGGACAGCCCGGACGCGCCGCCGGTGGGCTCAATGCTGCTGGCGGTGACGTGCAAGCGGGGGGACGAGCCGGGGCCGTCGCCGGGGATTTTGCAGGGATACAACATCAAATACGGCGAACAGAACCTGCATGCGCTGTACCTGCGCACGAACATCCCGGACGACGGGGCGGAGAGCGGTTCGCCGGTGTTCGATCTGGAAGGGCGGCTGGCGGGCATGATGGTGGTGACGCTGCCGGAAACGCGGTCGTCGCTGGTGCTGCCGGCGCGGGCGCTGATGCGGGTGCGGGAGGATTTGCTCAACCACGGGCGGGTGTTGTACGGGCGCTTTGGGTTTTCGGGAAAACAGCTGGTGACGGCTGAAACGGGTTCGGAGGTGCTGATTGACGACGTGGAATTCGGCGGGCCGGCGGCGACGGCGGGGCTGCGGGTGGGCGACTTGCTGGTGTCCATTGGCGGCACGCCGATTCACAGCGACCAGGACATGGTGCAACTGACTTTCTTCGCCCAGCCGGGCCAGTACCTGAACGTGCGGGTGTACCGCGACGGGCGGCAGATTGAACTGCCGCTGCAGGTCGGCGAAATGAAACTGGAAGAGCCCGCGGAGCCCACGGGTGCCACTCCCGGCACGATCTCGGGCAACAGCACGGCGACGCCCGCCACCGGCCAAGGCGCCGGGAATATCACCGGGAGCAATGATGCCACGCCGCCACCGGTGGTGCCGCCGGTGGTGTTGCCGCCGGCCCGGACGCCGATCATCGGCGGGAATGTTTCGGTGCCGCCAAATGCGTCGCCGCTGCAGGAGCCGGGGAATTGACGGGAGCAGGGGCGGGAAATTTTCGATCACCACGAGCCATGCCTGTGCGCACTGAATTGCTGGCTTTTCGCACACCGGGGCGTGGGACACATGAGATCACGGGGCCGGTGCAGGAGGCGCTGCGGCGGACGGGTCTGCGGGAGGGGACGGTGACGGTTTTCTGCCAGCATACGAGCTGCAGCCTGGTGATGATGGAGAACGCGGATCCGAGCGCGCGGCGCGATTTGCATGCGTTCATGGACCGGCTGGCGCCGGAAAACGATCCGGACTACACCCATACGCTGGAGGGGCCGGACGACATGCCGAGCCATTTGAAGATGGCGTTGACGCGGACGACGGAGGTGGTGCCGTTCCAGGGCGGGCGTTTACTGCTGGGGACGTGGCAGGGGCTGTTCCTGTGGGAGCACCGGCGCGCGCCGCACGAACGCAGGCTGGTGCTGACTTTTCAAGGAGAATGAGGCGCGGCGACAACAAAAATAATTTGCCAGCGCGGACGCGGGCGCGTGAAGTCATCACCCAACCACAATGTTTCGGCCAACTTACCTTTCCCCAAGCCGCCTGGCCCGCCTGGCGGCGGGCGCTTTGGCGCTGCTGGCGCTGGCGGCGGGAGCGGGCTGCAACCGCAACGGGGACTCGCTGGAGGTGGTTTCCGAGACGGACGAGAAGCAGTACCAGTACGCGGAGCAGATGCTGAAGGAGGATCGCTCGGACGAGGCGCTGGCAGCGTTTTTGCGGGTGATTCAAAAGCGGCCGGACGACGCGCCGGAATCGCATTTGGCGGCCGGGCAGCTTTGTTTGAATTACAAACACGATCCGATCGAGGCCATCCACCACTTTCAAATTTACCTGGCGGCGAAGCCGAACAGCGAGCAGGCGCCGATGGTGCACGAGCTGATTGACACGGCGAAGAAGGATTTTGCGCGCACGCTGCCCGGGCTGCCGTACCACGCGGAATTCGAGCGGCTTGACCTCTTGGACGAGATCAAGACGCTGACGGCGCAGAACGAGGAGCTGCAGCGGGAAGTCGCGGCGTTGCAGCAAGGCGGGGGCGGGCACGGGGGCGGGATTTCCCTGCAGAGCCTGCCACAGGCACCGGCGGAAAATGTGGCGGTGGCGCCGGTATCGGCGGGGAACGTGAGCGAAGCGACGACGAGCCAGAGCAGCGGGACGAAAGCCGCGGCGCGCAGCTACACGGTGGAGGCGGGCGACACGCTCTCGAGCATCAGCAGCAAGATGTACGGGTCGAAACAGCACTGGAAGGAGATCTTGGACGCAAACGCGGAGGTGCTGAAATCGCCCAGGGATTTAAAACCGGGACAAGTGTTGAAGATACCGTAAGCCAGCGAGCGGGGCGCACCATGCCTTATTTCGACTACAACGCCACCACGCCGATGCACCCGGCCGCGCTGGAGGCGTGGCGGGAAACGGCGGAGCAGGCGTGGCACAATCCGTCGAGCCCGTACCGGGCGGCGGCGCGGGCGCACGCGCTGCTGGAGGATGCGCGCGAGCGGCTGGCGGCGTTGCTGGGGGGCGAGGCGGAGGATTATGTTTTTACCGCGGGCGCGACGGAGGCGAACAACGCGGTGTTCGCGCATCTCGCCCGCAAAGCGCCGCTGGCACGGGTGCTGGTTTCGGCCATCGAGCATCCCAGCGCGCGGGAGGCGGCGCTGGCGTCATTTTTGCAGCGCGCGGAGCTTTTGCCGGCGGGAATGGACGGGGTGGTGGACTTGGAGCCGGTGAAGCTGGCGGTGCAAAGCGGAGGCGTGGCGCTGGTTTCGCTGATGGCGGCGAACAACGAGACAGGGGTGTTGCAGCCATGGGCGGAGGCGCTGGAATGGTGCCGGAAAGCGGGCGTGCCGTTCCATTGCGACGCGACGCAGGCCTTCGGAAAACTGCCGCCGGAAAATCTGGCGGCATGCGACTACGTGACCGGCTCGGCGCATAAATTCGGCGGGCCGAAGGGGGTGGGGTTTTTGAAAATTCCGCGTGGCGACAGCGATTTTCACGCGCAGTTGGGCGGCGAGCAGGAGCATGGACACCGCGCGGGAACGGAGAACCTGCCCGGCGTGATGGCGATGCTGGCGGCGCTGGAGGCGCGGGCGCCGCTGCTGGCGCCGGGCGCGAAGGAATGGCTGACGGCGCGGGTGCGGTTTGAAAAGGCGCTGGCGAAGGCGGTGCCGGGGGCGGTGGTGGTGGGCGCGGGCGCGGAGCGGCTGTGGAACACGGTGATGTTTCTGGCACCACGCCATGAAAACATGCGCTGGGTGGCGGCGCTGGACAAGCGCGGGTTCCAGGTCTCGACCGGGTCGGCGTGCGCGACGGGGCGCGAGGGGCCGTCGCAGGTGTTGGCGGCGATGGGCATGGCGCCAGCGGCGGCACGGCGGGCGGTGCGGGTGTCGGCGGGGTGGGAGACGAGCACGGCGGATTGGGACGCGCTGCTGGAGGCGCTGCGGGAAACGGGCTCGGCGCTGGACGCGGGGGCTTGAAACGAGGTTGGAGTTTTAACCAGTCAAAACGCATTAGCGGCAAACGCCGGTGTCGTTTGAGAGGGCGCGGCTCGGTTGACGGGTTGGACGAAAAGTTTTTCCATCGAGGCGAATCCGTGTAAGCTGCGGCGGTTTTTATGATTTTGCGGCGGATTCATTTGCAGGACTTCCGGAATATTGCGCTGGCGCGGCTGGAGCTGGACGGGGCGCGGCAATTTTTCGCGGGGCCGAACGGGCAGGGGAAGACGAATTTGCTGGAGGCGGCGGGGTTGCTGGGGGCGCTGCGGTCGTTTCGCGGGGCGGAGCCGCGGGAGTTGATCCGGCACGGGGCCACGGAGGCGCGGGTGTGGCTGGAGGTGGAGCATGAGCGCGACGGGAAAACGGAGATCGAGATCACGCTGCGGCCACAGCGGCGCGAGGTGGCGATCAACGGGGTGCGGTGCCAGCGGCTGGCGGATTTTTTGGGGCGGTTTCCGACGGTGGCGCTGTCGTCGCACGATTTGCAAACACTGCGCGGGGGTGCGCCGCTGCGACGGCGGGCGCTGGATCTGGCGCTAGCGTCGCTGGACGCCGGGTATTTCCACAGTTTGCGGCGGTACCATCAGGCACTGGACGGACGCAATGCGCTGCTGCGCGGAACACGGCCGGCGACGGCGGCGGAGCTCGCGGCGTTTGAAACGATCATGGCGGTGGAAGCGGTGCCGGTGACGCAGGCGCGGGCGGCGGCGTGCGCGGCGTGGAACGGGTATTTGCGCGAGTCTTATGCGCGGCTGGCGGCAGGCGCGGCGGAGCAGCCGGGGCTGGCGTACGCGCGGGAGTCAGAGGCGGACACGGCCGTGGCGTGGCGGGAATTGTGGGAGCGCAGCCGGGCGCGGGACGCGGCGGCAAAAACCACGCGCCATGGTCCGCACAGGGATGATTTTGCGTTCCGCTTGGAGGACCGGGAGGCGAAGGCGTTTGCGTCGGAAGGGCAGCAGCGCGGGTTGGTGGTGGCGTGGCGGCTGGCGCAGGCGGCCTGGCTGCGGGAGCGCACGGGTTTGCAACCGCTGCTGCTCGCGGACGACGTGCTGGGCGAGTTGGACCCGGCGCGGCGAGCGGGT
>JBEKZN010000011.1:0-12261 GCA_049509815.1 Opitutales bacterium | reverse complement strand
CCGCAGCCGCACCGGGTCCAGATACACGGCCAGCCCGAACAGCCCCGCGCCGGCCAGCATGGAAGGCAAAAGGTACATCAGCCGCGTGCCGGCCAAAAACAGCAGCGTGCATCCCACCAGGCCGCACAGTGCGGCCGTTCCGAAATCCGGCTCCTTGATGATCAGGCCCGCAAACACCGCCACAATCACCATCGGCAGCACAAACCCGCGCAGGAAGGTCGTCACCTGCCGCTGGTTGGCCGCCAAGTAGTGCGCCAAGCACAGCACCAGCGCCAGTTTGCCGAAGTCCGACGGTTGCGCGTTCATCATGCCGAGGTTCAGCCATCGCCGCGCGCCCTTGACCGTCACCCCGATATGCGGAATCAGCACCAGCACCAAAAGGACCACGGCGATACCTGCGATCACCCAAGTGTAGCGCCGCAACGCGTCCAGATCGGTATATGCGGCTACGATTCCCGCACCCAGCGCCACGGCGAACCAAATCGCCTGACGGTCAAAATAAAACACGCCCCCGCGCGAAGTGCCTTCGCCCGCGCTGTAGAGCACAACCATCCCAAGCAGCGTCAGCGCAATCGCGCAAACGCTCACGACGGTTCCGGAGCTGAAGCCGCGGACCTGGGGACGGGGGAGGGTGGTGGCGGCGGTGTTCATGTGGCGCGGCGCGAGGTAGTTAGTTCGTCGGCGTAACCGGCGTCACCGGCACATTCTCCTCGACGGTGCCATTGCCCGCCGGAGGGGGTGCCGTTTCGTTGGAAGCCGGCGGCGCGGTCGTCGTGACCGACGGCAGCGGCGCGGCCGGCGGCGGTTCCGTCGCCGGCGGGGTCGTGCTCGATGCCGGCGTCTCCGCCGAACCACCCGCCGTTTTCGCCCCTGAGGGCAACTTGAGCTTCTGCCCGATCTTCAACTTCGTTGGATTTGAAATGTTGTTGAGCGCAATCAGCTCGGAGACTTTGACCCCTTCCTTCTTGGCGATGCGATCGAGCGAGTCGCCCGATTGCACCACATATATTCCCGCTTCGCCGGTCGAAGCCTCGGGCGCCGTGGGCGCCGACAGCAAGGAAGCTGTGGCGGTGCCCGTGCTCGGCGTCGCGCCGCTGGGCAGTTGCAGGGTTTGCCCGATTTTCAGTTTGTCGGAAGTCAGGTGGTTGGCCGCGCGCAAAGCCGAAACCGTCGTGCCGTTCTGATGCGCGATTTTTGAAAGCGAGTCGCCCGATTTCACCGTATAAGTGGATCCGCTGGCCGTCGCGGTGGATTCCGTGGACGTCGCCGCCGGGCTCGCTTCGGTCGAAGCCGGCGCCGGGCTCGAGCTGGTCGGGATGGTCAGCGTCTGGCCCACCTTCAGCTTGCTCGAGCGAGTCAGATTGTTCGCCGCCATCAAATCCGCCAGGCTTACCTTTTGCGCCTTGGCAATCTTGGATAAACTGTCGCCGCGCTTCACCTCGTAGGTCACGGTCGAAGCGGTCGGCGCCGGCCCCGTGGCGTTGACCTGGTCGTTGCCAGTCAGCGATTCATTCGTCGAAAGGTTGCCCGTCGGCTCCGGCGTCGTCGGGGTTAGGTCGGCCGGGCGCGTCGGTTCGGACAGCGTGGTCGTGTTTTCCGGGGGTGCCACGGTCGTGTTCGCAGCCTCGGCCGGCGCGGGCGCCGGCGTGGCCGCCGGGGCGTCCGACTTGCAGCCGGGTTGCAGCAGGATCACCGTGCCGGCCACTAAATGGACCAAGACCACGGCGGAAATCGTGAGCGCGAGTTTGGAGGAGTTCATCGGAGTTTGCATGTGCGGTGTTTGTGCCTGGTAAAAATCAGCCAGAAAGGTGCGAAATGTTTCCCGGTGCCGTCAAGCATGGGTTGCTTCAGGAATAAGCGTCGGCGGTGTCGCCTTCAAACTTAAAACCGCCTGCTCGAAGGCCAGACCGCGCTCCGCGTAGTCGTGAAACATGTCAAAGCTCGCGAATCCGGGGCTGAACAGCACCGCGCACGGCGCGCTCTGGCGCCCGGCCTGGTGGGCCCGCTCCACCGCCTCGCGCAGGCTCTCGCACCCGATGGCTGGAACCCCGCGCTGGTGGAATACCGTGCCCAGCACCCCCGCCGTTTCGCCAATTAGAAATGCCTCACGCACGCGCCCCGCCACCCGGCCCGCGAAGCCCTCGATATCGCCGCCCTTCGACTTGCCCCCGCCGATCCAGATCACCGGCGCGCCAAAGGTTTCCAGCGCCGCCAGCGTCGCGTGAAAATTCGTGCCCTTCGAGTCGTTCCAAAACTCCACCCCGTCCACCGTCGCCACCCGCGCCAGCCGGTGCCGCCGGGTCGAAAATGCCCGCGCCGTCTCCTCCAGCACCTCCAGCGGGTTGCCCTCCAGCTCCCAGTAGCAGCGCGCCAGCAGATAATTTTCCGCCTGCGGGTACGCCGCAAAAATAGACTCTTTGGGTATTGAATTTTCCGACTTATCGCGACTGATAATTATCGTATAATTGGGCAACTTGAACCCGAACTCCGCCGCCGCCCGCGCCACGCTCTCGCCGACCAGCAGGCACGGCCGCGCCAGCCGCTCCACGAGCGCCCACTTTGCCGCGAAGTAATCCCGCGTTGTCGCGTAGCGGTCCAGATGGTCCTCGTCGAAATTCGTCCACAGCAGTGCGTGCGGACGCAGAAAATGCAGTCCCTCCGCCTGGAACGAACTGATCTCGCACACCGCCACGCGCTCCTGCGTCGCGCCCAGCTCGTCCAGCCGCGACAGCGGATGCCCGATGTTCCCCGCCGCCACCGCTGCCACGCCCTGGCGCCGCAGCGCCGTCGCCAGAAATTCGGTCAAAGTGGTCTTGCCGTTGGTTCCCGTCACCGCCACCAGCGTCCCCTGCCAGAACAGCGAGGCAAAATCCAGCTCGCCCAGGCAGAGGCTGCCCGCCGCCCGTGCGGTTTGCAGCCACGGGTGGTCCTGCCGGAAACCCGGGCTGTACACCACCAGGTCGTGCCGCCGCGCCTCCGCCGGTCCGAACACCCCGCGCACGCCCTCGCCCGGCCGCTCATCGTAAGCCTCGACCCCGCAGCCGTGATTGCGCAGCAGCGCCGTCGCCGCCTGCCCGCTCACGCCAAAGCCCAGCACGGCCACGGGGCGGCGCACGCGTTCAGCAATGGGTTCGGGTATTGGCATCGAAATAAAATGGTGGAAATTCAGCGCAATTTCAACGTGCTCAGGCCCGCCAGGGCAAATAGCACGGACAGAATCCAAAAGCGAATGACGACCTTGGTCTCCGGCCAGCCCGCCAGTTCAAAATGGTGGTGCAGCGGCGCCATCCGAAAAATCCGGCGCCCTTTGCGTAGCTTGAACGACCCCACTTGCAGCAGCACGGACGCAGCCTCCAGGACGAACATCCCGCCAACAATCACCAGCGTGAACGGCTGCTGCGTGATGAAAGCCATTGTCCCGATCAATCCCCCCAGCGCCAGCGCCCCGGTGTCGCCCATGAACACCGACGCCGGATGCGCGTTGTACCACAAAAACGCCAGGCTCCCGCCCACCAGCGCCGCGCAAATCACCGCGAGTTCGCCCACCCCCGGCACATATGCGATGAACAAGTACTCCGCGATGATCCTGTTGCCGGCGCAGTAGGCGAATATCGCATACACCAGCGCGACCGTCAGCGTGCAGCCGATTGCCAGCCCGTCCACCCCGTCGGTGATGTTGATCGCGTTGCTTGAGCCGGCCATCACCAGAAAGAAAAACGGCGCCGCAAACCACAGCGGCATCGCCGCCAGCAATGGCGTCTTCATGAACGGAGCCCATAGCGAACTCATCGCCAGGTGCGTATCCGGGTTGAAATACAGCATCCCCAGCACGACTAGCGTCAACCCACCCTGCCCGGCCAGCTTCCAGCGGCTCGACAACCCGCGGCTGTTCTTCTTCGTCACCTTTAAATAGTCGTCGATGAATCCAATCGCCGCCAGCCCCGCAAACACCAGCAGGCTCGCCCACACATAAAGATTCGGCCGCGTCCACAGCAGCACGCTCACCGTGACCGCCACCACAATCATCACCCCGCCCATCGTCGGCGTCCCCGCCTTGCCCGCGTGCAGTTCGGACAACTTCCCCACTTCCGCCGCATCGCGAAACGACTGGTTCAGCTTGAGCGCCCGCAGCCGCGCGATCAGCCATGGCGCGATAATGAACCCCACCACCAGCGCCGTCGCCGCCGCTCCCGCCGACCGGAACGTCAGGTAGCGGAAAAGCCGCAACGGCCCCCACACGCTCTCGCCGTATTGGGCCAGCCAGGTCAGCACGGTGCATGGGCCTCCCTGCCCTCACGCAATGATTCCGGCAGCAGCCGCTCGAGCGCATACGCACGGCTCCCCTTCAAAAACACCGCTCCCGCAAAATGCTCCAACGCCTCCCGCGCCTCGTCCAACTCCACCACCCGCGCCTGCGCATCCGCATGGCCCGACGCCAGCAACGCCGCCCGGTAATCGTCCGCCTGCGGCCCGAGCAACAACGCACGATCCCCGGCCCGCAACCGCAACCCCGCCAGTGCGGCGCGGTGCAGTGCCCCGGTATCCGGCCCCAGTTCCGCCATGCTGCCCACTATATAAAGACGCGGCAGCCCGGGATCGACCCGCGCCGCAAATCCCGCCAGCGCGTCGGCCAGCGAAGCCGGGTTGGAATTGTAGCAATCCGCCAGAAAAACCTTGTCGCCCTGCCGCAGCAACTCGCCGCGCAATGGCGCCGTGCGCCAATCCGCCAGGCCGGCCTGGATGCGGTCATCCGAAACCCCCAGCAACTGCGCCACCACCACCGCCAGCGCCGCATTCGCCGCCAGGCCGGGCGTCACTGGCGGCAGGCTCCATGAACGCTCGGGGCCGCCCTGCTCCGCCAGACCCAGCCGCCAGCCGTTGCGCGGCCGCCGTTCCGCCCGAAAACGAAACACCCGCGCCGCCTTGGCCACCGGAGCCGGGCCATCCGCCGGCGCCACCACCACGGTCGGTACCGGCAAATCGCGAAACGCCGCAAACGCCAGGCAAGACGCCGGAAACACCGCCCATCCGCCGGGCCGCACCGCCCGCGCCAGCAGCGCCTTTTCCCTTGCCACGTCTTCCAGCGTGCCGAGCTTTTCCAAATGCGCCGGCGCCACCAAGGTAATCGCTGCAACATCCGGCCGGATCATGTCCGCCAGCGCCGTCATCTCGCCCGGCTCGCTGATGCCCGCCTCGATCACCGCGGTGCGATGCACCGCCGGATCCAGCGCGCACAAGGTCAGCGGCACGCCGAGCAAATTGTTCTCGTTCGCCCGCGTCGCATGCGCGGTCGGGCCCAAAATTTCCCGCAGCAGGTCCTTCGTCGAAGTTTTACCCGCACTGCCAGTGATGCCGACCACCGCTCCCGGAAAACGCCGCCGGTGCTCCCGCGCCACCGTGCGCCAAGCCGTCGCCGGATCGGGCACCTGGAGTTGCGAGATGGAAACCTCGTGCGCCTCCCGCTCCACCACTCCCGCCGCCGCGCCTTTCGCACGGGCCGCATCCAAAAAATCGTGCCCGTCGCGCTGGGTCGTGCGCAACGCCACAAACACTTCGCCCGGGCGCAACTGGCGCGTGTCGGCCACCAGCGGACCCACGGCCGCCGCCGGCGCCGGCCCGTGCCATTTCCCACCCGTCCACGAAGCGAGGTCGGCTGGGTCGAATAGCGGCATGGCGCGAGCCTGGGAAGGTCGGTTCACGATTCGGTCGAGGGTTGGGCGCGGCGCAGTTGCAACAACTCGCGGGCCACCTGGCGGTCGTCGAACGGCACCACCGTGTCGGCAAATTCCTGGTACGTCTCGTGGCCCTTGCCCGCGATCAGCACGCAATCTCCTGGCTGCGCGGCTTCCAGCGCCAGCGCAATGGCGCGGCGCCGGTCGTCCACGAAACGGATCCGCGT
The DNA here is from genome assembly GCA_049509815.1 of Opitutales bacterium. Lineage (GTDB taxonomy): Bacteria > Verrucomicrobiota > Verrucomicrobiia > Opitutales > JABDGR01 > CAZDAQ01. Next base: position 6,362 of record JBEKZN010000011.1, on the reverse strand, counting down.
TGGGGCTGCGACTCCCGCGCGCATGTCGTCGAAAATCTGCGCCAGCGGCTCCTTGCGCGGGTTGTCCGCCGTCGCCCAGGCGTAATCCGCCCAGCGCTGCACCGCCGCCGTCATGCGCGGCCGCTTGGCCCGGTCGCGGTTGCCGCCGCAGCCGAACACCACCAGCAGCCGGCCTGCGCACACGTCGCGCAGCATTGAAAGTGCATGGTTGAGCGCGTCGTCGGTGTGCGCGTAATCCACCAGCACCTGGAACGGCTGGCCGGCCTCGATTTTCTCCATTCGGCCGGAGACGCCGGGAAATTCCGCCAGCCGCGGCACCAGCACCTCGAGTGGCCGCCCCGCAGCGTGGGCCATGCCCAGCGCGCACAGTGCATTCAATATGTTGTACCGGCCCGGCAGGCCCAATCGCAAAGTCGCCCGTCCGCCATCCCATAGCACCTCGCAACTGCTGCCACCGGGCGCCAGCACCACGTTCACCGCTCGCAAGCTGGCCGAGGCCGAAAAACCGTACGTCACCACCTTCACGTCCGCGGGCACCCGCTCCACCAGCACGCGACCGTAGGGATCGTCCACGTTGATCACCGCCACGCTCGGCAGATTCCCGCTTTCGCCGGTGAACAGCCGCGCCTTTGCGTTGAAATACTCCTCCAGCGTCCCGTGGTAGTCGAGATGGTCCTGGGTCAAATTCGTGAACGCCACCGCGTCAAACTTCACCCCCTGCACCCGCGCCTGCACGAGGGAATGCGAGCTCACTTCCATCGCGCACGCATGGCAGCCCGCGTCCCGCATCTGGTCGAACAGGGCATACAAGTCCACCGACTCCGGCGTCGTCTTGTACGAAGGCAGGCTGCGCCGCCCGATCTCATAACGCACCGTGCCGATCAGCCCGCAGGGAAATTCCGGCTCCTTCAATAAAAACTGCGTCATCATCGCCACGGTCGTCTTGCCATTGGTCCCCGTCACCCCCGCCAAAAACAGCGCCTCGTCCGGATCCCGGTAAAACCGCCGCGCCACGTCCGCCAGCGCCAGCCGCACGTCCGGCACCTGCACCCATGTCGCCGGCGTGAACCGCGCGGGCACCCGCGTTGACACCACCGCCACCGCCCCGCGACCGACCGCCTCCTCGATGAACTCCGAGCCGCTCACCCGGTTGCCCTCGATCGCAAAAAACAGCGCTCCCGGCACCACGCGCCGGCTGTCCGTCACCAGCGCCGTCACCGGCCGCTCGCCCGGCTGCCCCGCCGGTGCGCGCAGCGCCAGGACGGTGGTCCCGCTCAACAGATGTTTTAAGGAATAGTCCATGCGCGACAGGCCCAGGCGCTCCGCTTCCGCCAAGGCCGCAAGTCGGGCGGCCAGGAAAAAGGGGCTGACACCCAGTGTGTTCTCCAGATTAGCGAAACCAATCAAGGTTGTCTCCTTTCATCGCCAGCAAATTTTCGCGTCCGCCGGCGGGTTGAATGCCCAAATACTGCACCGCCTGCTGGGCGATGTCGTGGAACGCCGGCGCGGCCACCAGGCCCCCGTACGGCGTGCCGTGAAAATGCGCGTCGTCCACCACAATCGTCATCACCAGCCGCGGCCGCTCCGCCGGAAAATACCCGCTGAACGACGACACGAAATGATCGTCCGAATAATGCCCGTCGATCACCTTCTGGGCCGTGCCCGTCTTGCCCGCCACCGTGATGTCCTGCAGCTTCGCGCGCATCGCCGTGCCGTCCGGCCCCACCACGTCGCACAGCATTTCATTCACCTCGTCCGCGGTCTGGCTCGAAATCACCCGGCGCTTGGCCACCGGCGGAAACGCCACCACTGTCTGGTTGTTTTCGTCGAACACCCGCCGCACCAAGTGCGGCTCCATCAGCACCCCGTGGTTCGCGATCACCGTCATCGCCTCATGCACCTGCAGCGCCGTCGCCGCCACCGCCTGGCCCATCGGCATGCGCGTGATCGTCAGCCCGTCCCAACTGCTCACCGGATTCAAAATCCCGCGCGATTCCCCACCCAGCCCGAAACCCGTGGACTCGCCGAATCCGAACGCCCGCGCGTACCCGTACAGCCGATCCTCGCCGAGCAACACCCCCAGGTTCGCCGCCCCGCGGTTGCTCGATTCCGAAACGATCTGCGAAACCGTCAAAATTCCATTGTGCTCGGCGTCCCTCGGCAGCTTCAGCTCCTTCCCGCGGTATTCAATCGTCGGCTTGCTGCAATCGAACTGGTCCGTCGGCTGCACCAGGCCTTCGTTCAGCGCCGCCGACGCTGTCACGATCTTGAACGTCGAGCCGGGCTCGAACGCGTCGGACACCGCGTGGTTGGTCATGTTCGCCATCGGAAAATCCCAGTAATGGTTCGGGTCGAACGTCGGGTAGTTGGCCAGCGCCTGGATCTCCCCCGTCGCCGGATCGCTGATGATGATCGAAACCGCCTGCGGCCCATATTGCGCCACCAGCTGCTTCACCTCCTGCTCCGCGTAGTACTGAAGCATGGCATCCAGCGTCAGCTCGACGCTCAAGCCGTCGGTCGGCTGCACTTCCTCCGTGCTGAATTGCGGCAGCTCGTTGCGCCGCCCGTCGTGCTCCGTTTTGCGCCAGCCATCCTGGCCGCGCAGGTAAAAGTCCATGTACGCCTCCACGCCCATGGCCGGCTCGTCCTCCTTGTTCACATAACCCAGCACATGCGCCGCCAGTTCGCCCCCCGGATAGACCCGCTGGAATTTCCGAATGCCGTACACGGCCTTGATGCCCAGCTCATTGACCTTTTCGTAGGTCTCCTCCTCGATCTCCGGTTTCAAGACCGTCCAGTGGACCATCTGCTCCATCGGCCCTTCCGCGGAATCTTCCTCGCGCGTCTTCGTGGTGAAGGCCTTTTCCAAATCCGCCACCGGCACGTCAATAAGCTGCGACAGTTGCGGCAGCTTGTCCAAATCGGCGTCCACCGTCATGTTCGGGTCCAAACCCAATTCGATCACCGAGCGCGTCGTCGCCAGCACATTTCCCCGCTGGTCCACGATGTCCCCGCGCCGCGCATACAAAACGTCAAACACCTGCCGGTTTTTCTCGGCCACTTCCAGCAACTCCGGCCGCATGATCACATGCAGCTGGTACAACCGGCCGAGGAGCGTGGCGAAGCACGCCAGGATGACGAAGGCCACCAGGCCATAACGGGGGGTCGAAATGAAGGCACGGCTCATCGCGGCAGGGCCGGTTCGGCAACCGGGTCGAGCGAAGCAAGTTTGATGGTAAGGTTCGGCACCGGCGTCACATCCGGCCGGTTTTGCGCGGGCGGCGCAGGGCGCACCCACACGATTTGCTGCGGCAGCGGAATCGCCAAAGCGTTTCCGATGCGCGCCCGTAAAAGATCCGGCTGACGGTCCTGATCCGCTTCCGCGTCCAGCGAACGCAGCTTGCGCCCGGCGTCGGCCAGGTCGCGCTCAATCTCGCGGGTGGAAATTGCGTCCCGCGCCTGCTGCTCCCGCAAGCCCACCACTGCGAGCGCGCCGCCCGCAGCCTCCGCCAGCAGCATCAGCGCCAGCACGATGGCCAATCCGCGAAAAAAACGGGAATTTTGTTCGTACATGGTTGGAATGGGGTTTGAGAAAAATCACGCCGCCGGTCCCAGCAGGCGCGCCGCCCGCAACTTCGCCGAGCGGCTCCGCGGGTTCGCCGCCACTTCCGCCTCAGAAGCCTCCGTCGGCCGGCGCGTCAGCAATTCCGCCCGCGCTTCGCGAAACTGCGCCGGCGTGGCGTCGTTCGCATGCTCGGCCCGGCCCGCGAGCCGGTTGCAAAACCGCTTCACGATCCGGTCTTCCAGCGAATGAAAGCTGATCACCGCCAGCACGCCGCCCGGCGCCAGTTTGGCCACCGCCCGTGGCAGCGCCTTATCAAGCTCAATTAGTTCCTCGTTCAAGGCGATGCGCAGACCCTGAAAAGTCCGGGTCGCCGGATGCAGCCGCGCCGGCCGGCCGGGAGGCTGTCCCACCGCGTCGGCCACCAGTTGCGCCAGCGTGTCGGTCCGGCCCAGCCGGCCCGTGCCGCGCGCCCGCACAATCGCCTCGACCACCCGGCGCCAGCGGGGCTCCTCGCCCGCGTCGCGCACCGCCGACACCAGCTCCTCGCGGCTGGCGCTTTCGAGGAATTCCGCCGCCGGCACGCCGGCACGCGGGTCCAGCCGCATGTCCGCCGGTGCCGCATGGCGGAAGGAGAACCCGCGCGCCGGCTCGTCCAGTTGAAATGAGGATACGCCGAGGTCAAACAGCACCCCGGCGTATCCAGCTTCAGTCAGTTCATCTATCCGGGAAAAGGGGAGATCGTAAAATTGAAACCGCCCGCCGAACCGTGCCGCCAGTTCCGCCGCGCGCCGGCCCGCCGCCGGGTCGCGGTCCAGCGCCGTCACGCTGGCTGTTGGATTCGTTTCCAGCAGCGCCCGCGTGTGCCCGCCGCCGCCAAAGGTGCAATCCAGGTACTTCGGCGCGCCCGCCACCCGGTTCTGCCGCAACAAAGTTAACACTTCCGCCACCAACACCGGCACATGCCCGCCCGCCGCCATCGCTCCCGCCGACGCGCGCGCTCCCGCCGGGCCGGGTCCGGATGAAATCGGACCGTGGTCGGGCGCGGGCGCGCAAGGTGCGCTATCGAGTCCGCAGTACATTCAGCAGGGTCTTCCAGCCGGTCGTGGTGACTTTCAGGGACTGGCTCCGCGGGCGCGCGCGCCGGGCGAAGGGATCGAACGAGGCGCGCGGCGTCGCCGCCGTGCCGATGTACTGCCACGGCTCGGCATCGCCGCGCAGGGGGCGCGCCAGCGCGCCGTTGACAAACAATTGGCGTGATATGCTCATGGGTTTTGGGTGTTTGGGGTTGGAGTTTGAGAAAAAAGCGTTGGGAAAAAGCCGTGGCGCCGGCCTACAGGCCGTACTTCCGCAAAACCGCCGGATCCGAACCGGTGTCGTCCGGCGTCGCCGCCACGAACGCCGCATACCGCACGCTTTCCCAGATGTGAAAAGTCGTGATCGTGCCCACCAGCACCGCCTCCGCCTGCTTCGGCAGCCCCGCGTGCGCCCGCAACGCGTCCGGCAGGCCGATGCGCCCCTGCTTGTCGCAGCCAAACCGCTCCGCCGGCCCGAAAATCCGCGTCAGCGCGCGCAGCTCCTGCTCGTCGCCCAGCATGCTCACCCGCTGGATTTTTTCCTCCAGGGCCAGCACCATCCGCGGCGGATAAACTGTGATACTCCCGTTCGGATTTGGCAGCGCCAGGTATGACGCCTCGCCCTCGTCGCCCGGAAAACGCCACTTCGCCGGTATCGTCAACCGGTTCTTCACGTCGAGTCCGTGGCGAAACGTCCCGACATAAAAACCCTTGTCCAAAGCGAGCATGGCGTGAATGCAGAGGCACATCTCCCCCACTTTCCTCCACTTCAATCCACTTCAACCCACCTGTCAAGCGGTTTTCTGCAAAAAAAATGTCAATTTCTTCATTCCGGAAAACTCCCTTCTCTTCCGAGTTAACCCTCACGCCGCCAAAACCATCCGCACCGCCCAACCCCTGAATCCATTCTGGAAACCCGCCCTTAAATTCCCTACCTTCGCTGGATGCCCTTGCCTCCACCGCGCCGCCAGCGCGCCGACGAGCTGCTCGTCGCCCGCGGTCTCGCGCCGAGCCGTGCCCAGGCTCGCGCCCTCATCCTCGCCGGCCAGGTCCGCACCGGCCCGGATTCCGTTGTGGCTAAGGCCGGCCAACTGCTCCCCGCCGGTTCCCCGCTTCAAGTGGACCATGGCCCGCGCTTCGTCAGCCGCGGCGGCGAAAAGCTGGATGCCTTCTTCGAACAATTCCCCCTCGACCTCGCTGGTGCCCACGTCCTCGACCTCGGCGCCTCCACCGGCGGCTTCACCGACTGCGTCCTCCAGCGCGGCGCCGCCGACGTCACCTGCGTGGACGTCGGCCACAGCCAGCTGCACCCGCGCCTGCGCGCCGACCCGCGCGTGACCAACCTTGAAAAAATCAACGCCCGCGACCTCACTGCGGCCCCGCTGCCCCGCGCCGACTATGACCTTGTCGTCCTCGACCTCGCCTTCATCTCGCTCACCAAAGTCCTGCCCGCGGCCTGGACCCGCCTGCGCCCCGGCAGTCATCTCGTCGCCCTCGTCAAACCCCAATTCGAAGCCACCCGCGCCGAAGCCTCCGCCGGCCGCGGCGTCATCCGCGATCCCGCCGTGCAAACCCGTGTCCTCGACGAAATCCGCGCCTTCGCCCTTGCCCAACTCCCCGGCGCCGCCCTCCTCGGCGAGATGGAGTCGCCCCTGCGCGGCGGCGACGGCAACCGCGAATTTCTTCTCGGACTCATCAAAAATAAATAATGGATAAAATATATT
>JBEKZN010000109.1:0-5760 GCA_049509815.1 Opitutales bacterium | reverse complement strand
GGTCCATGGGTTTTGAATCTCGTTATAAAGGGGACGCAGGCGGGTTTGTAATTTGTCTAGGGCGTAGCGGTAGCGGCTGGCAGCGGTGTTGGGGGAGAGGTCGAGCGTTTCGGCGATTTGGGCGAAGGTGAGGTTTTCCCAGAGTTTGAGGTGGGCGACGGCGCGCTGCTCGGGCGGGAGTTCGGCAAGGGCGGCGGCGAGGGCGCGGCGGAAGGCGGATTCGTCGGGCGAGGCGGCGGGAGCGAAGAGGAGGTCGTCGTCGCGGGCGAGGGTGTCACGGATTTTTTCGCGGGTGGTTTGGCGGCGGAGGAGGTCAATGGCGCGGTTATGGGCGAGGCGCAGGAGGAAGGCGCGCTCGTCGCGAACGCGGGCGAGCAAATCGGGATGGGCGGCGAGTTGGCGGAAGATGTCGTGGAGGACGTCGCAGGCGTCGGCTTCGCGGCGGGTGAGGTTGAGCGCAAAGGCGTAGAGGGCCTGGGCGTGGGCGTCGTACAGTTGCGCGAGGTCGGCCGGCATGAGGGGGCGAGGAAGTTTGAACAGAAGGGAGCGGAGGGAGCGAAGGAAGGAGGGTAAAGAGGAATGGAGGTGAGAAGGGTTATAAGAGTTGAAGGGTTAAAGGGTTGAAGGGATGGGATGCCAAAATGGAGACGCGGCGGGGGTGGGAATTTGTCTAAGCGTTTGCGCGAGTGGATTTTGTCGAGAAGAGGCTTTGTTACAAATCGCAAGGATGGCGCATTTTCCCTTGCCCGGTTCGGCGCAAATGCGGCATAGAAGGTACACTAGGTCGCGTTGCACCGCAGAGGCAACCGAGCTCGTGCTTCATTGAGCTGTTTCCAAATTGTAACGTATTTCATTAGCTGGCGAAGCCAGGTGTCCCTCCATGTCCGCCAAGTCCGTCAAACGTTCGATTGCGCCCAAACGGGCGGGGAAATCCATTAAAGAGAGCAAGAGCGAGCCCATGGTGGTGGTGGCGGAGGCGCTGGCGCCGCCGGTGGAGATGGAGCCGGCGGGGGAATCGCCGGATGCGCTGCGCGTGCGGGAGGGTGTGCGCGCGGGGTTGATCCGGCTGGCGCGGCGGCTGACGCGGGATGCGTTGCGACATATTGAGCATCCGGAGAGCGTCGATCGGACGGAAGACATTCATCAGGTGCGGGTGCAATGCAAGCGCCTGCGGGCATTGATGCGGCTGCTGCGACCGGTGGCGGACCGGGCGGTTTTATCGCACGAGAACGCGCGCTTGCGGGACGCGGCGCGGGCGTTGTCGGACTTTCGTGACGCATTTGTGGCGGGCGAGACGCTCAAGCGGGTGTTTGACGACACGGCGCCGCGGCGGGTGAAGGATGCGGCGGTGCTACTGGGAGTGCAGAGCGGCGGGCCGAAGCGGACGCGGGACTTATATGCGGGTTTTGAGCATGCGGCGCAGGATTTGCGGGAGATGCTGGCCGTGCTGAAGAAGCTATCGGTGCCGGCGCGGGGCTGGACGGCGGTGGCGCCCGGGCTGGAGCGTTCGTACCGGAGGTCGCAGGAGAGTTACTTGAAGTGCCGGAAGCGGCACGGGGAACAATTGGCGGAGTGTTTCCACGAGTGGCGTAAGCGGGTGAAGGATTTGGCGTACCAGCTCGAGTTTTTGGACAATGTGGAGCCGACGGTGGTGCGGCACTTGCGGAAGGAATTTCGCCGGCTGGGGACGATGCTGGGGGAGGACCACGATTATGTGGTGTTCGCGGAGCAGGTGCGCGAGCGGGAGCGGCACTACGAACATTTGGCGACTTTCCACCCGGTGCGCAAGCGGCTGCGGCGGCGGCTGAAAGAATTGCGGGCGCGGGAGTTCGCGCTGGGAGGGCCGTTGCTGGCGGAGCCGCCGGAGATGTGGATCGCGCGGCTGGCGGGCTTGTGGCTGCGGTGGAAGAATCCGAAGCTGGCGCAGGCGGAGGCGCCGGTGGCGCCGTTGCCGGCAGTGCCGGCCGAGACGGAGGTTTCGATTGCGGTGGCGCCGAAAGAGGCGGAAAAAACGGAAGAGACCGAAGCGGAGGAAGAAGCGCGGGTGACGGAAGAGGCGGAAGCGCTGCAAGAAGCGGCAGTGAAGAAAGGCCGAGGGAAGAAGAAGCGGGAGGCGTGAGAGGGAGGGGCGAGCGAGTGATTTTACCCTGCCCGGTAATTTTTGGCGCGGCGGCGGGGTTCTATAATTCGATTTTGGTTCCGAGCACTTGCAGGAACTTCGCGAGCCAGTCGGGATGGGCGGGCCAGGCGGGAGCGGTGACGAGGTTGCCGTCCACGTGGGCGCGATCGATGGGGATGTTGCAGAACGTACCGCCGGCGGCGGTGACGTCGGGCCCAACGGCGGGGTAGGCGGAAGCGGAACGGCCGCGCAGCACGCCGGCGGCGGCGAGGATCTGCGCGGCGTGGCAGATGGCGGCGACGGGCTTCTTATGCTCGAAGAAATGCCGGGTGATTTCGAGAACGCGCGGGTTGAGGCGAATGTATTCCGGGGCGCGGCCACCGGGCAGGAGGAGGGCGTCGTAGTCCTCGGCGCGGATCTCGTCGAAGGTGGCATTAAGGGTGAAGTTGTGGCCCGGTTTTTCGGAGTAGGTCTGGTCGCCGACGAAATCGTGGATGGCGGTGCGGACCTGCTCGCCGGATTTTTTGCCGGGGCAGACGGCGTGAACGGTGTGGCCGACGGCGAGCAGGGCCTGGAACGGGACCATGAGCTCGTAGTCTTCAGCGTAATCGCCGGTGAGGAGGAGGATTTTTTTGGCAGGCATGGGATTTTTCCGGGGGGAAGGTGGTGGTGGTTGTGCGGGGAGGTTAAGGTGAAGGGGAGGAGTTTTCGCGCGCACCGGCTTAGCTCTTTGATGTGTATTTCAATTTCGTTGAAAAGCAATTTTCGAGAAGTCAGCTAGCAAGGGAAGAAGGGCAAGCACGCCGCATTTGCACGGGTTTTTAATGTGAGCGGTTCACGTTTCGGGGGCGGAAGAAGAGTTTGAGGAGTTCGCCCTGGCCGAGGTGCTGGTCGATGACGTTGAGGACGCTGTAAAAAGAAAAGGAGAGAGTGACAGCGAGCAGAGTGACGGCGAAGAGGTAGCGGTCGTTTTGGTGCAAGACGATGGAGTAGGCGGGAAAGAAACCGCCGGCTTGGTGGCGCAGCTCAAAGGCTCTTTCGGTGTAAAGGGTCGCGAGGGAAACGAGGCCGTAGAACACGGTCTCGAAGAGGACTTTGACGATGGGGCGTGAATCGCCAAAGGTGCGGGCGAGCGGGGTGTGCTCCACGACGAGCACGACCTTGGCGGAAATGAGCGCGCCGATGATGACGTTGCCGAATCCGAAAAAGCCGATATGATACTCCTCGAGAATGAGCTTCTTGATGAGCAGGAGGATGCCGTAGCAAAAAAGAAAATAGACGGTGCGGACGCCGAAGGCTTTCGCTTCCTTGAGAAACCAGGCGGTGGTTTTCATTTTACGTTGGCAGAAAATGGGTTTTGACGGGAACGAAGAAGGCCCAGGCTGGGGGCATTTTGAACGGAAACAGCGCGGTGGAGAATGTTTATCTTCTCGCCGGCTGCAGAATTCCAGGGTGCTTGTTTTTGGCGGGAATGTTGGCGAGCAAAAATGAATCGTCGTCAGCGACTGGACTGCGTAAAGGTTGCGGGAGCCATGAAATTGCCGCCAAGAAGCCATCAATCCAGCGGGAGCGGTCCGGGATACATCCGCGCCGTGCGTTTGAAGCGGGCGGAGGTGCCCAGTTTTGCACAGTATCCTTTTTGTATTCCCGTGGTGCGACATTTGGAGCGGCTCGAACTGCATCCGGCGGTAACTTTTCTGGTAGGGGAGAACGGCTCGGGAAAATCCACACTGGTAGAAGCGATTGCGACGAAGTTTGGGTTCAATGCCGAGGGAGGGAGCAAGAACTTCAATTTCGCGACAGAAGCGACGCATTCCGCGCTCAAGGATTACCTCGTCTTGGAAAAGTCAGCGGCGCGTGCAACGGACGGGTATTTTCTGCGGGCGGAGAGTTTTTATAACGTGGCTACGGAGGTTGACCGTCTGGGGGTGACCGGGGGCTACGGACAAAAGTCGCTGCATGCGCAATCGCACGGGGAGGCGTTTCTGGCGCTGCTGACCGAGCGGTTCCAGGGCGGTGGACTGTACCTATTGGACGAGCCAGAGGCGGCGTTGTCGCCACAACGGCAGTTGAGCGTGCTGGTGTTGCTGCACCGGCTGGTGTTGCACGAATCGCAACTGATCATTGCGACGCACTCGCCCATTCTGCTGGCCTATCCGCGGGCCCGCATCTACCGATGCGGTGAAAGCGGCCTGACGGAAATCCGCTACACCGACACCGAGCACTATCAGATCACCAAGGATTTCCTGAACAGCCATGAGCGTAGTTTGGAGCGGCTCTTGGGTGAAGAGGACCGGGATTTTGCGGCGAGCCGAAGGTGACGCGGGGGGATGGCCTTTTCCGTCGCCGTAGTCGACGGCGGCAGCGAAGACGGAGGCGCTGGGTGATGGAGTGGGGAGGAAGCGGGGGCGGGGGGAAGCGGGCGGGGTAACTGATAACCCCCACGACTGATACTGATGAGAAATCGTTTTTTTGAGTTACCGAGGTTTGGGGCAGAGGTTAATTCATAATACGGCTAAACGTTACTCTGCTTGCGTCTTCGTAGCGCCAGGCCAAGGCCGCCCAAGGCTCCGGCAGTGAGGAAAGCAGTTGCGCCCGGTTCCGGGATTGCCGTCGAGTAATCGTACTCGAGGGTCACGGTGGCCCCGGCGGTGGCGGAGCCGCCAAAGAACACCCCGGGAATTGGGGTGCCGTTGTAGTTACCGCCCGCCGCCGACACATTTAGCGTACCCGTTATTCCACTTGGCGGATTCTCGTAAAAACCCCAGTTAGTGGGAAGGACGTTCACGGTGGTTGACGCGCTAGCCGGAAGACCAGGGAACGCATTTAAGCCTGGACTTGCCGTTCCGCTAACAGGGCCGGCAATCGCCGTTGCCAATACCGTGGCCGACCCCGGTCCGGTCAACGTCACCGGAATAGTTGCGGTCGCGTTGGTGAATGGCTGAGGGGTTGCATTAGCGTTGAAGATGTCGATTTCCGCGGTAATGGAAGTTGACAGGCTAAGCGTGACGTTTCCCAAAATCCCCAGCGCAGGGTTGAAAGTGTTAAACGTGAAGTTTTGGGAAAACGGCACCGAAGTTCCCGATGGGATCGTGAAGGTCTGGATTATGACCTGCGCACCGGCGCTCGTTGCGAGGGCAAGCCCAACGCCAACCCCTAGAGCGAGGAAAAGGCTGGGGCGTCTGGCTGGCATGTTTCCCCTGAATGATGGGAAATTGCTTACGGATAGCAAATTGCTTTTTCGGGGTTGCCGGGGAGCGGGGGTGGGGGTTAATCCAAACTGCCGCCACCTCAAGCCTCCCTCCGCGTGCTGAGCGGATTCTGATCGAAACCTACTAGTCGGTGCGAACCCTCTTTGAAACTCACGCTTAGGTGTCCGTGTACAAACGCATCAGATATCCGCACACATTTGGCACATTGCTTAAGAGTGCGACAGGGTGGCAGGGAAGGGCAAAGGAGAAGGGAGTGGGATCGATGACGGAGCGCTTTCCGTTCTCGCGTGGGAGCGGTTTTTGGCTGGGTGGGAGGCGGCGGAGAAGTGCGGACAGCAAAGCCCGGAATGCCCGTTGGGTCAAGGGCTCGTGCAGATGGGGGAATGCAGTCGTCGCCCACGGTAGCCTGGGCTTCCAGGTTGGATCGCA
>JBEKZN010000108.1:0-5782 GCA_049509815.1 Opitutales bacterium | reverse complement strand
CGTCACCCGCCGGAAGCATGAAAGTCTTGCGGTACCAAGCTACGCCTGCCGGGAGATAGCCGCCACCGTAACCGACGGGACTCTTTTCGTCGTATGGCCCCTCAATACTCCAGTCATGCGGCGAGTTCACAATACGCCATTGCGAATCGTCAAAGTCAGCTGCCTCCGCACCTTTGGGCTCACTATTGACATCGTCAGATTTTGTAAAAGCCCAATTGCTATCGAACGGCAGAACCAGTCGCGGGGCCAGATCAATCTGTGTGCCGGCTAGAGCAGAGAAAGGTAGGGCGACAGCGAAAACGGCCAGAACAGTAAGGGAAGGGAATTTCATCGCCCGAATGGTTTAGGGTAATTGCTTTGGGTATGTACAAAGTGCTTTTTGAGGGATAAGCAGGAGTTTCCTCTAAAAACCAATAGCGACTTGAAGTCGTTTGAATGTCCGGTTTGCGGCACTCAATATTCGGAGTGGGGACAGCCAGCGGAGCAATGACCGTAGGTTGCTCTAATGTTGGAATGGAAATAATTACGTCTTGCACGCCTTGATTATACCACACCTGTCAAATCAGCCATGACTCCGAAACTTAAATCTGTCCTCAACGGATTTGGCATGGTTCTTTTGTCAGTTGGTGGAACGGCATTATTGATAATTCTTTGCGTGATTACGATTAAGGGAAGTGTTTGGCTGTCCGAAACCGTGCTGCCATTTCTGGTCGTCGTGGATGTGTGGCTGATTTACGGCTGCTTTCTGATTTTGCTGCCGATGTGCATCTTTAGCCCACTGCGCGTTTTTGCCGGGACGTGTCTTTTTGTAATCTCCTACGTGTTTGGATTGTCGAGCATGGGTATGGCGATGGTTTCCACCTATGATTTATGGGGAATTGTCGGTGTACTAATCGGACTGGTTTTTGCAGGTGTGGGGATTGTTCCTCTTTCATTAATTGCCACTGGCATCAATGGGCATTGGGTGGAATTTTGGCTCATTTTAGGGATGGCTGCGGTAGGAATTTTATGCCGCATAATTGCCTTGTATGTCTTAGCGAAACAAGCCCAAGAAAAACGGAGGCAGGAAATCGAACAGGTATGGGAGAATCCCCCGATTGAAACAGAAGCCACAAAGCCAGGCCTGCCCTTCTATAAAACGACTTCCGCTTGGCTCCGGCACGTCCGAGCCAATCAGCCCAAGCGGACAGTTGAGGAGGTACGGCAGCAAGTGCGAGAAGTCATGGGCGAAGATTTTAAGGTGAATCCGCCATACAGACCCAAGGCGTAGCTATTTCCGTCCGCGTCCCCCGGCTTTTCCGGCTTTCCTAGCAATCGCACTCCTTTGCGCCGCCGTCAGCTTCGCGGCCCTGGCCTTCCCGCCCTTGCTCGCCCCAAGGCTCGACAGATAGACTGCGCCAGGGTTCTTCCCCTCCGCTATCGCCTTAGCAAATATCTCCTCCCGCGATAGCTCGACAGGATGCCTAGCCTCCATGCGCCTCTGATGCTCCGCAAAGACGCTGTGGGCCGACTTAATGGGGTCACTGGACATTCCCCCTACCTACCACAGCTAACCCGAGCAAGCAAGTGGTTTGGTGCTCAGGGGGTTGGCAAACTGATACAGTGCCGGCACGATCACGTTCGTTGACAACTCGACGGCCGGCTCGGGCACCTTTACCACCAACGGCGCGACCGTCAGCGGCGCCAACGGTGGCAACATCGATTTCGAGGGCAACTCGACGGCCGGCGCGGGCAACTTTACGGTCAATGGCGCGACCGTCAACGGCGCCGGCGGCGGCAATTTGCTGTTCATGGCGACCACGAGCGCCGGCAATGCCACCATTACCGCCAACGGCGGGACCGTCAGCGGCGCCAACGGAGGTAACATCATATTCCACAGCAACAGCAGCACCAGCGCGACGGCCGGCTACGCGACCATCACCGTCAATGGCGGGTCGGCCGGCGGCGCTTTGGGTGCCACGCTGCAATTCTTTATAGATACGACGGCCGCCAACGCGACGATCATCACCAACGGCGGGACCAACGGCGGCGCCGGCGGCATCACCGAATTCCTGGAACCCTCGGTTGGCGGAACGGCGCGCGCGATCACGAACGCGGGCGGCAGCTTCGACATCAGCGACCAGAGCGGCGGCGGCATCGGGATCGGCTCGATCGAAGGCGCCGGCAACTATTACCTGGGTGCCAACACCCTCACCACCGGCGGCAACGGCCTGAGCACGACCGTCTCGGGCGTCATCGCGGATGGCGGCATCGGCGGCGGCACCGGCGGCTCGCTGGTGAAGGTCGGCGCCGGCACGCTGACCCTCGCCGGAGCCAACACCTACACCGGAACGACCACGATCAGCGGCGGCACGCTCCTCGTCAACGGCTCGCTGGCCGGCGGTGCCGTCAGCGTCGGCCCGGGCGCGATCCTCGGCGGCAACGGCACCCTCGGCGGCTCGGTGTCAACCAGCGCGGGCGGAATCATCATCCCCGGCAATCTCACCGTCAGTTCCTTTAGCTGGAGCGGCGACACCGGCGGCAACGCCACGGCGTTCTTTGACCTCGGCGGCGCGGGCAACACTTCCTCCCGGCTTCTAATCTCCGGCGTCTTTTCGAACGGCGCGCCCGGCGACACTTTCCTGTTCAACTTTGGCGACGGTGGCGACACGGCCGGCAACGTCACGTACACCCTTGTCACTTTCGCGTCATCCTCGGGTTTCACCACCGGCAACTTCAGCTATACCGACCTTAATCCCGATCTGACGGGTGCTTTCGATCTGACCGGCGATGAGCTGCAGTTCACCGTGACGGCGGTGCCCGAGCCGGCGATGTTGGGCATCCTATTTGCAGGAGCATCGTTGCTGGTCGTCATCCGCCGTCGCAAGACTCCGTCAGCCTAAAAACAGGGCGGGTTCATTCAGCTTTGCCGATGGGGCCATTTTGCGGCAACGGCCGGAAGGGGGCGACCAAGCGAAAATGGGCAAAAGACGGGGCAAGTTCCCGGTTTGGGCCCGAGCTTTTTTATTTTCCCGAAACCGCTACTGGCCGAGCTGGGCGAGGGCGTCGCGCATGGGGGCGCTGGAGAGCCTGACGATGCCGTCGAGCGGGCGGTCCAATTCCTGGATGAGGAAGATGGCGGCGGCCATGGAGAGGGCGCTGCCGAACATGACGGCGAGGACGGTGGCGTGGCGCGGGGCGAAGAGGCCGAAGCTGATGAAGATGAGGGTGAGCCAGAACACGAGCACGATCAGGAACGGGATGGGCAACTGGTTGTGGGCTTCCTCGATGAGGAGCCAGCGGGTTTCGAGGATTTGTCCGGTGATTTGCTCAGCTTCGGCGAGGGACTGGCGCTGGAGGTCGTTTTGGGGTTTCAGGTCGCGAAGCTCTTCCTGTATGATTTCGATGTTGCGGGCATGCTCGACGGAGGCGAGGACGGAGCCGCCGGTGCTTTGCCCGGGCCAGAGGCGGTCAATGGTGGCGGTGACGGAGCTGCGCAGGTCAGCGCGGATGGGCTGGGCCTCGGGACCGTAGTGGGCGAGCACGCGGTCGAGCATGATGATGTTGGAGCTGGCCTTGACGATGCCGGCGTTCAGGGTGTCGAAGGTGCTTTTGGCGGAGCTGACGAGCAGGCCCATGACGAGGGCGGTGAGGGTGGCGATGATGCCGATGCCGAGCTTGATGGCGTCCTGCGATTCCTTGTCGCGGTGATGCTTGGGCAGGATATTTTGGAGCCACATGCCGAAGAGGGCTCCGCCGAAGATGCAGCAAGCGCTGATGAGGGAGATGATGACGGGGTTCATGGGGTGGGCGCGGACACGGTGACAGGACGGGCCGGCGCGAGCCAGCCCGGAAGATGGTAGGCGGCGGGCGGCAAGTCAACCGGGGCGTGCGGGAGGGCCACGAGCGCGGATTACTTTTCCAGCCAGGCGCGGTTGAAGGCGGAGACGAGGGCGAGGAGGCCGGCTTGCTCGATGTTGGTGTCGATGCCGCAGCCCCAGAATTTCTGGGCGTCGGATTCGCGTTCGATGAGGATGTAGGCGGCGGAGTCGGTGGCGGAGCCGACGCCGATGGCGTGGGAGCGGTAGTCGAGCAGGTGGAAGCCTTTCCAGCCCTGGTTGTCGAGGGCGTGGACGAAGGCGTTGATGGGGCCGTTGCCGTTGCCGTGGATGGCGCGTTCGGCGCCGTTCCAGCGGACGCGGGCGACGAGGTTGAACTGGTGTTTTACCTCGAGGTCGGCGTGGACATCGTAGTCGATGAGCTCGAGCGGGCGGGTGACGCGCAGGTAGGTCTGGTCGAAGAGGTCCTTGACCTCGGCGGGAGTGAGCTCGCGGGCGAGGCGGTCGGCAGCGGCGTTGACGGCCGCGCCGATTTCGGGGTGCATGGATTTGGGGAGGTCGAGGCCGTATTCGGTCTGGAGGACGTAGGCGACGCCGCCCTTGCCGCTTTGGGAGTTGATGCGGATGATGGCTTCGTAGGTGCGGCCGATGTCCTGCGGGTCGATGGGCAGGTAGGGGACTTCCCAGTGGTGGTGGGGCTGGGCCTGGGAAACGCGGCGGCGGTCCATGCCTTTTTTGATGGCGTCCTGGTGGGAGCCGGAGAAGGCGGTGAAGACGAGGTCGCCGGCGTAGGGCCAGCGGGCAGGGACTTCCATGCGGGTGAGCTGTTCGTAGTCCGCGCGGATGCCGGGCAGGTCGGAGAAGTCCAGGCCGGGGTCCACGCCCTGAGTGTAGAGGTTGAGGGCGACGATGACGATGTCGAGGTTGCCGGTGCGTTCGCCGTTGCCGAAGAGGGTGCCCTCGACGCGGTCGGCGCCGGCGAGGAGGCCGAGTTCGGTGGCGGCGATGCCGGTGCCGCGGTCGTTGTGGGTGTGGAGGCTGATGAGGGCCTGGTCGCGGCGGCCGTGTTTTTTGAGCTCGCGGCAGAACCACTCGATCTGGTCGGCGTGGACATTGGGCGTGAAGTATTCGACGGTGGCGGGGAGGTTGAGGATGATGGGTTCCTCCTTCGTGGGCTGCCAGACATCCATGACGCCTTCGCAGACCTCGAGGGCGAAGTCGGTTTCGGTGTCGGTGAAGGACTCGGGGGAATACTCGAAGCGCACGCGGGTGCCGCTCGCGGTGAGCTTGGGCGCGAGTTGCTTGACGAGGCGGGTGCCGTCAACGGCGAGGTCCTTGATTTGCGCGCGGGTGGCGTTGCCAAAGGTGACCTTGCGCTGGAGGGGCGAGGTAGAGTTGTAGAGGTGGATGATGGCCTGTTTGGCACCCTGGAGGGACTCGACGGTGCGGGTGATGAGGTGCTCGCGGGCCTGGGTGAGCACTTGCAGGCTGACGCCGTCGGGGACGCAGCCCTCCTCGATGAGGCGGCGGATGAAGCGGAATTCGATGTCGGAGGCGGAGGGGAAGCCGACTTCGATTTGCTTGAAGCCGAGGCGGACGAGCAGGTCGAAGTATTTGAGCTTTTCCTCGACATTCATGGGGGTGGCGAGGGCCTGGTTGCCGTCGCGCAAGTCCACGCTGCACCAGATGGGGGCGCGGGTGATGGTTTGGTCCGGCCAGGTGCGGTCGCTCAGGACGACCGGACGGAAGGGGCGGTATTTGGTGATGTCGCCACGTTGCATGGGATGAAATGGAAGATGGAAAATGGAAGAGGGAAAAACCGATGAAACTATCAAGACATCGCGCCGAGGCGAGTCTTCAAGGGGGGAACCGGGCGACGAAAAAAGCCCGGTGAGTTAAGCGGCCGCAAATAGGCGGGGCCGCGCCGCGCGCGATTAGGCTCCCCGCCCGGGGAGTCGGAGCAG
>JBEKZN010000107.1:0-5785 GCA_049509815.1 Opitutales bacterium | reverse complement strand
AAATTATACCGGAGCCACCACTGTCAACGCCGGCACTTTGTCAATTGGCGGCACCCTTGGTTCCAGCGGCGATCCCGCGGGGGCCATCACCGCCAGCGGGGGCACGCTCAATGTGAATGGCGCTGCCATCTATGCGCCTTCGTTGACCCAAAACAGCAATGGCGGAAATGTTTTTCTCTTTTCCTCCGGCACGATTTCGTTGAGCGGAGCTCTCGGTGTCAACGCAGACAATGACGACTCCGACGGCGTAGTCTCGCTGGCCGGCGGCACGTTGGCGGCCGCTTCCGCGACCATCGGACGCGACGGCGATAACCTTGGCTCAACTGCCCCCACCGCGGGCTCGACCACGGACGGTCTCTACGTCGATGGCGCCACGGTGGCCATCGCGACGACCTTGGGTGTCGGCTATTTCAACGGCGCCGAAAATTCCAGCGGACAAATGCGAATCGATGCCGGCTCCGTGACCGTCGGCGGCATCACCACCGTTTCCAACGACGCCGGCAGCCGTTTCAGCCTACTCGACCTTAATGGCGGCGCCTTCACCGATAACGACCCCTCCGGCACGGGAATCATGGTGGGTGGCTCCGCCGATGCCAGCCTGGACGCCGAGCTGCTCGTCCGCGGCACCGCCACCCTGAACACCCCGGCCATCACCTTGGGCAATGCCAGCGACACGGGAGGCCTGCTTGAATTCATGGACATTGGCGGCACGACCTACCTCGGCGCGGGCGGCATCGCCTCCACCGCTCCGAGCAACACCACGGTGACCATCGCCCTGGGCTCATCCGCCGTCGCCACCGCGCCGGTCCTTGCCGCGAGCGCCAATTGGTCCTCATCCCGGCCCATGACTTTGACCAACAGTTCCGCGGGCACAGCCGTGACCTTCCAGGCGGCCAATGCGAGCAGCACGTCGGAGAACATCACCCTCAGCGGTGTTCTGTCCGGAACCGGCGGGCTGACCAAATCCGGTGCCGGCACGTTGACCTTGAGCGGCGCCAACACCTACACCGGCACAACGACGGTCAGCGCCGGCACGCTCAATGTCACCGGCTCGCTCGCGGGTGCTTCGCTGACTGTCCAATCCGGAGCAATCTTGAGTGGCAACGGCAGCATCGCGGCTCCGCTTGCCGTGCAATCCGGCGGCGGCCTGCTGCTCAACAGCTCAGGCAACCCCGTCGTAACCGGGAATGTGACCTTCAGCGGCTCCGTGGTCGTGACCGCGGCGCCAAATTTGCCCGTGGGCAACTACACGCTGCTGACTTACACCGGCGCTCTCTCCGGTTCTCCTGCTTTCAGCTACGTGCCCCCCTCTGGCGCGAGTCAGGCGGCCAATTTCAGCACCGCCACCTCGGGCGTCGTCACGGTGACAGTATTCGGTCCGCCTTCGGCGCCCACTGGCCTCACCGCCACCGCCGGCAACGGCAACGTCACCCTCAACTGGACGGCCTCCTCCGGCGCCACCGGCTACACCGTGCAGCGCTCGACCACCAGCGGCGGCGGCTACACCACTCTCGCCACCGGCGTCACCAGTTCCACCTACAAGGACACCACCGCCGTCAACGGCACCACTTACTATTACGTCGTCGTGGCCACGAACACCGCCGGCAGCAGCGACACTTCGGCCCAGGCCAGCAGCACCCCGCTTCCGCCCCCTCCCGCCACGCCCACCGGTCTCACCGCCACCGCCGGCAACGGCAACGTCACCCTCAACTGGACGGCCGTCTCCGGCGCGGCCAGTTACCTCGTCCAGCGCTCGACCACCAGCGGCAGCGGCTACCTCACCGTCAACGGCGCTGTCGCCACCAACAGTTACACCGACCTCGGCCTGGTCAACGGCACCACTTATTACTACGTCGTCGCTGCATCAAACGCCGGTGGCACCAGCGCTAACTCCACCGAAGTCAGTGCCACCCCTGCGGAAACTTTCTCCCAGTGGACCAACGCCACTTTCCCCGGACAGACCAATCCCGCCGTGACCGGCCCGACCGCCAACCCGAGCGGCGACGGCATCCCCAATTTACTAAAGTATTTCTTCGGGCTCGACCCCGCCGTCAATGCCGGCAGCCCTCCCGTCACCTCCGCGCCGGACAATTCCGGCAACTTGGTGCTCAGCTTCCGCCTCTCCAAAAACCTTACCGGCGTCATCTACCAGATTCAATCCTCGCCCGACATGATGAACTGGAGCAACACCGGCATTCAGGGCGTTGAAGTTAGCGACCAGGGCACCTACTACCAAATGCAAGCGGCCGTTCCGATGGGGGCCAACCCCCAGCTCTACTTGCGCGTGTCCGTCTCCCAATCTCCTTGAGCCTTGGCCCAGGCAACTCACTTTTCGCCCTGGCGCGGCCGGCTTTTCACGCAGTTTTTGATTGGCTGCCGCGCCCTGAAGCCAATCCTCGTCTCCATGAAAACGTTTGTCGCGCGCTCGTTCGCCGCTCTCGCTCTCGCCTCCCTTGCTAACGCGCAACCTACCCTATCTGCAGCCCCTGCTTCCAATCCCGAGCCTCCGTCCCACAGTGCACCGCCCGCGCCACCCGCGCCCCCTCTCGATCTTTCTCCCTACAATCTCGCTCCTGTTTACTCCAACGATTTTTCCCAGCCCCAAAAAATCTCCCGCGAGGAAGATCTCATCGAGAAAATGCCCGATGGCACTTGGAAGCGCAAAGCCCGCCCGCCCGCCGACGCCGAATGGATCGCCGAAGGCTGGGGTGGCGCCGAAGTGCGCGACGGCCGCCTCCGCGTCGCTCCGTCGCCCTTCGATGCCCAAGGCCGGCCCGTCCCCGTGCCCGCCGCCCAGCGCTCCCACATGGTGGTCTGGAACCAGCACATCTTCCCCGCTGACTTCCTCGCCGAATTCGACATGAGCCCCGACGGCTCGGCCGGCGGACTCGCCATCCTGCTCTTCTGCGCCACCGGCAAAAACGGCGAAGACCTCTTCGACCTTTCCCTTCCACCCCGCCGCGCCGACTATCCCGCCTACCACAGCGGCGCCATCGCCAATTACACCGACGCCTACTGGAGCCGCAACACCAACCCGCCCGGCGAGCCGCTGACCAACCGCCTCCGCAAAAATCCCGGCTTCCTTGAAGTTGCCTCCGGCCCAAGCCATACCACCGGCCCCACCGACGTCACCTACCACGTTCGCGTCCTCAAAGCCGGCGCCCACATCGCCGTCGAAATCAACGGCCAGGTCGTTTTCCAATGGGACGATCCCGGCCACCCCCTTGGTGCGGGCCGCCTCGGCTTTCGCTCCATGTCCGGCGTCACTACCGTCTCCTACTCCAATCTGAAAGTCTTCCAAGTCACCAACAAATCTTCTCCAAATAAATCCTGAAAGAACGTCGAAGCCCTCCGTCGGCCTGCTCCCGCCCCGCTTTCTATTTGCCTGCCTCACGGCGATTTGTTTCGGTGTCCATCTTGTTCTTTTGGTCAAAAATACCCCCGATGAAAAAAATCCCCCTGCCCCTTTCCGTTCTCGCCCTGTTCGCCGGCGCCTGGCTTCACGCCCAAGCGCAGTCCGCCCAGGACAACACCACCGCCGTCCCCGCCACTCCCCCGGGCGCGCGCCTCACCTTCCCGCTGGAATCCACCTGGCTCTTCCACCGCACCGACCTGCCCAACGCGGACCTCAGCGTATGGGAAACCGTCAGCCTCCCGCACGACTGGGCCATGGCCGGCCCCTTCAGCGCCGACGCCTCCTCCAAACGCGGCGGCGCCTACCTGCCCAGCGGCATCGCGCAATACCGCAAATTCTTCACCCTGCCCGCCGAGGACGCCGACAAGCACGTCGAAATCCAGTTCGATGGCATTCAGGCCAATGGCGAAGTCTTCATCAACGGCCATTCGCTCGGCCAGCGCCCCTACGGCTACACCAGCGTGCATTACGACCTGACCCCCTATCTGACTTTCGGGCCGGACAAACCCAATGTCCTCGACGTCAACGTCAACAACGCCATCCAGCCGCTCTCGCGCTATTACACCGGCTCCGGTATCGAGCGCCACGTCCGCCTCGTCGTCACCGACCCCGTTCACATTCAGACCTGGGGCCTCTACGTCACCACCCCCGCCGTTTCCACCCAATCCGCCACCGTCCACGTCGAAACCACGGTCGTTAACGATTCCCCCGAATCCGGCAGCTTCTCCGTCGCCGCGATGATTCGCGACGCCGACAACAAATCCGCCGCCCCCACCGTCACCAGCGACGCGCAGACCATCGCCGCGGGCGAAAGCGCCACTTTCACCCAGGACATCACCGTCGCCAACCCCAGGCTCTGGGATCTCGATCAGCCCAACCTCTACCAGGCCGTCGCCGGCGTCATCGCCAATGGCAAAATGCTCGACATCGCCAACGCCACCTTCGGCATCCGTTCGATCGAGTTCAAGCCCGACACCGGCTTTTGGCTCAACGGCAAGAACATCAAAATCCTCGGCGTCTGCATTCACGAAGACGGCGGTGCCGTCGGCGAAGCCGTGCCTCGCAGCGTGTATGAAGAACGCTTTGCCGCCATGAAGGCCCTCGGCGCCAACGCCATCCGCATGGCCCACAACCCTCCCAACCCCGTTGAACTCGATGTCTGCGACCATCTGGGCCTGATGGTCATGGACGAAATGTTCGACGCCTGGACCGTCGCTAAGGCCAACGCCGAAAAAGGCTACAGCATGTATTTCAACGACTGGTCGCTCAAGGACCTGCGCGACGCCGTCATGCGCGACCGCAACCACCCGTCCATCATCCTCTGGAGCGCGGGCAACGAAATCCACGACTCCAGCAACAACCCGCGCACCCGCGACATCCTCAAGGGCCTCGTCGCCGCCTTCCACCAATACGACCCCTCCCGACCCGTCACCCAGGCCCTCCTGCAGCCGGATCGCAACAACGACTACTCCAACGGCTACGCCGACACCCTCGACGTCATCGGCTCCAACTACCGCGACGCCTACATGGTCAAGAGCCAGCAGGCCGTGCCCACCCGCAAAATCATCAACACCGAGGAGCATCAGGACGCTAAAACCTGGGTCTTTTTGCGCGACCATCCGCAGCTCGCCGGCTGTTTCCTCTGGGCGGGCATCGACTACCTCGGCGAAGGCTTTGTTGCCAAGCAGCCGGGCGTGGACGACCCCGGCGGCGCCTGGCCCAATATTTCCAGCGGCTCCGGCCTCGTGGATCGCACCCTCGCCGTCAAGGGCAACGGCTACCAGCGCGATGCCTGGTGGTCCACCCAGCCGGTCGTCCATATCGTGCGCACCAATGATTTTGTGGAAACGGGCGCCGGTGGCGACACCCCGCCCACCAGCGTCAAGATGGTGGACAATTGGTCGCCGCAAAATCAATACGACCAGGCCACCGTCCAGGTCTTCAGCAATTGCGAACAGGTTGAGCTGTTCCTCAACGACCAGTCCCTCGGCGTCAAATCGCTGCCCGCCGACGGCTCGCCCCGCGAATGGAGTTTTCCCTATGCGCCCGGCACGTTGCGCGCCGTCGGCCGCAATGGCGGCCAGGATGTTGCCACCGATACTCTCCAAACTGCCGGTGCCCCTGCCAAAATCGTCCTGACCTCCGACCGCACCACCGCCAGCCCCGACTTCGACGACGTCGTCTTCGTCCGCGCCACCATCACCGATGACAAGGGCGTCCGCGTACCCCTGCAGGACAAATCGGTCAAATTCACTGTGGACGGCCCGGGCGTCATCGTCGCCACTGACAACGGCAAACTCGACGACCACACCCCCTTCCCCAGCCCCGAGCGCACGGTCAAGGACGGCCGCGTGCTCGCCCTTGTCCGCG
>JBEKZN010000106.1:0-5789 GCA_049509815.1 Opitutales bacterium | reverse complement strand
GCGAAGCTGGATGCCGCGCTGGACGCGCTGGACGAAGAAGATCGGAAAATCGTGGAGCGATTTTACTTTGAAGGATTCAGCCAGAAGCAGATTGCGGAAGAAATGCGAACGACGGCCAAAGCGGTGGCGGGGCGGCTGGAGCGCGCGCGGGAAAAATTGCGGGCGTTGATGAAGCGAAAGGACGCCGATGAAGCCTGAGAAACAGCACTTGCTGCACGATTTGTGCGACGGCGACCGGCGCGGGGACACGCTGCTGGCGGGCGCGCGGATTTTGCGGCGGCGGCGGTGGAAGCGCGCGGCCACGCATTGGGCAGGCGCAGCGGCGGCGCTGGCGCTGGGCGGCGTTTTGGCGGAGAACACGCTGACGCGGCGAGCGCTGCCGGTGACGGCGGTTGCGCCGATGGTGGCGGTGGCGGCGACCGAGCCGAAGGTGCATTATCTCACGGACGAGGAATTGCTGGCGATGTTTCCGAACGTGCCGGTGGGGCTGGCGAAGGTGGGCGACAAAGAGCGGCTGATTTTTATCAATCCGGACGATGAGAAGCGGTATGTGGCGCGGATGTGAGACTGGTAGGAAATTGCTTTTTTTGGAGTTGTCGGGGTCGGGGGTTAACCACCCAAACGAGCTTGCCTAAGAACGATGGCAGTGCCATTGTGCCAACCAAAGGCCAGCCATGACTGACATCAAACAATCCATAATTCCCCTGGCGTCCGAAAAAGAAATTCGCGAGGAGATTCGCCAAATTCATGAAGCCGCCAAGGAGGTGAAGGCATCTCCCGATCGGGCGAGGCAATTCCTGGCGGCCACCGGCATGTACACCCCGAACGGCAAGATCAATCCGCAGTTCCGTTAATGGTTTCCCGTTCGCTAGTTTTGGCTTATCATGGAACAGACGCCACGCTGGCGCACGAAGTGTCCGCAGGCGAGAAAGAACTCGAAGTATCTCCCAAGGAGTACGATTGGCTTGGCACCGGCTTATACTTTTGGGAAGACAGCCCACAACGCGCCCGGCAATGGGCCGAAGAGCACAACAAGCATCCCGGGGTGGTGGGCGCGGTGATTGATTTGGGTAATTGCCTCAATTTGATTGATTCGGAACATCTTGGTTTGGTTAAGGCGGCCCATCTCGAATACATGGAAATCTGCAAGACCTCCGGCAGTCCGCCCCTTGAAAACAAAGGCAAAAATTTGAAGGCCAGGTATTTAGACCGAGCCGTGATGCAAACGCTGCATGAATTGCGCAAGCGGCAAGGCGAATCCCCCTTCGACACGGTGCGAGCTTTTTTTGTCGAGGGGTCTCCTCTTTACGAAACCTCCGGCCTGAGATCTTTGGATCATATTCAGATCTGCGTCCGCAATCCGAAGAAAATCATCGGTTACTTCCTGCCGCGCGAAACAATGGCTTGAGAAATTCGACTGGTGGGAAATTAGGGCTCGGAGACTTTTTGGATGGTTTTGAGGAGGTCGGAGCGTTGCTGGTCGGTGAGGTTGGCGGACTGGACGGCGGTAGTGGCCGCGGCGGGGTCTTTGGCGGCCCACTGGGCGGCGACACTGTTGAGTTCGTTGTAGCGGGCGGTGTCGCTGCTGATGGAGGCGGCCCAGGTGAAGGCGGCGGAGGGGTCTTGTTCGCCTTGGGAGGAAATGAGCTGGGCGACGGCGCCGTCGCGGGCATCGCCGGTGGGGAGGGTGTTGATCCACTGGGTGGCGGCGGCGGGGTCCTGAGCGAGCCAATTGCTGGCGACTTTGGCGGTGGCGTCGTCCTGGGCGGTGCCGGCGGTGAGGTTGGCGACGAGGGGAGCGGCGGCGGCGGGGTCCTGGGCGCTCCAGGCGGAGATGACGTTGCCGAGGGTTTTGTCGCGGTTGGTGCCGTCGGGGAGTTGCTCGGCGTCGGACCAGGCGGTTTGGGGGTCAACATTGGCGACGGTGCTGATGACGGAGCGGAGGGCGTTATCCTGGCCGGTGCCGTCGGGAAGGCTTTGGGCCCAGGCGAAGGCGGAGGTGGGGTCGGAATTGGCCCAATTGCTGGCGACTTTGGCGGTGAGTTTGTTGTAGTTGGGGTCGTCGGTGAGGTTGGCGGCGATGTAGGCGGCGGCGTCGGCGGGGTCGGTGGTGGTCCAGTTGTTGAGGACGCTTTGGAGGGCGGAGTTGCGGGTGTTGCCATCGGATGCGGGGAGGGACTGAGCCCAGGCGAGGGCGCCCTGGATGTCTTGTTGGGCCCAGGCGGAGGCGAGTTGGGGGATGGTGCTGTCGCGGATGGTGGGGTCGGTGACTTGGGCGAGGTAGGCGGCGGTGCCGGTGGGGTTGACCTGGCTCATTTGCACGAGGATGGACTGGACGGCTTGGTCGTGGGTTTTGCCGGTGGAGTTTTGGTCCACCCAGGCGAGGGCGGCGGTGGGATCGGACTGGGCCCAGGTGTTGGCGATGGAGTTGATGAGTTGGTTGCGCTGGTTGCCGTTGGGGAGATCGCCGAGGCCGGCGATGGCGGCTTGGGGGTCCTGGTTGGCGATGGTGTTCAGAGCGCTGGAGAGGGCGGAATTGCGGGCGTTGCCAAGGGGCAGGGCTTGGACCCAGGCGAGGGCGGCCTGGGGGTCTTGGTCGGCCCAAGCGGAGGCGATGCTTTGGATGGCGGAGCTGCGGGCCTGGGTGGGTGGCAGGTTGAGTGCGGCAGCGGAAGCGGCGGCGGGATCGTGCTGAGCCCAGGTGTCAAAAATGGAACTGTAGAGGCCTCGGGATTGCTGGCCGATGGGGAGGTTGCGCAGGGCGGCGAGGGCGCCCTGGGGGTCGGCGTCGGCCATGTTGGAGAGGGCATTTTGCTGGAGCATGCCGCGGGTTTGGGAGTTATCCACCTGGCTGATGCCGGCAAGGGCGGCGGCGGGGTCTTTGGCGGACCAGGAATCGAAGACGAGAAAGAGGGAGGACTGGCGGTCCTGGGAGTTGGGGAGGGTGTTGGCCCAGGTGAAGGCGGCGGTGGGGTCAATCTCGGCCCAGCGGCTGGCGATGATCATTTTGGCCATTTCGTTGTCCTGGGTGCGGGGTTCCTTGGTGAGGGAACTGAGGAGGGCGCGGGCGCTGCTGGAGTCGAGGGTGTTGGCGAAATCGAGCAGGGCGCGGATGCGGGAGACGAAGCCCGAACCGGCGAGGATGTGCTTGAGGGAGGCTTTGTTGGCGTCAACGGAGGCGGGGCCGGGAGTGTTTTTGGCGACGGGGGTGGAGGAAGCAACGGCGGCAGCAATGGCGGGGGCGGCGGGAGTAGTGCCGCGGGAGGCGAAGGCCCAGCCGGCGGCAAAGCCGACGGCGAGGAGGACGGAAGCGAGGATGAAGCGGAGGGCGGAGGAGCGCATCGGTGAGCGGTGGGTCAAGGATGAGTGTCGGGTGAGGAGGAGTTGGATGCAGGCAAACGAAGATTAATTTGCGGGACGCAGCGATAAAAACGGCTTGTTTGTAGAGACATGCAAAGGCGCCGGAATGTTACTGGATTTCCCGGGGAAGCGGGGTGGCGTCGAGGCGGGTACTGGAGCGGCGCTGCCAGGCATAGCTGAGGGCGGCGATGAGAAGCGGGATGGCGGCGCTGAGAAAATTGCTGAGGGGGAATTTCCAGAAATAGAGGATGTAGCCGTAGCCAATGGAAAAATTATGCGGGGCAACCCGGGCCCACATGCCAAAGGCGTGAAAAGCGACGACGGCACAGGCGGTAAACATCCACTTGGCGCCGAGGGCAAAGCGGCGGGCGAGCCAGCAAAAGAGGATAGCCTCAAGGGCGATGCCCGCATGGCCGAAAAGCCGCAGAGCGAGGGCAAAGCGGTAAAAATAATACGGGTTGTTAACGGCGTGGCCGAAGGCGACGGAGTTTCCGCCATACAGGAGCAGGGAAACGGAGCCGATGCCGAGGCCGAGCCAGAGGGCCCAAAGGATGGGCGTGGCGAGCAAGGGCACGAGGCCAAAGGCGAGCACGGGATGACGGCCCCACCAGGAGGATTGGCGCAGGACGGCGAGGTGTTGTTCAGCGAGGGCGACGGGATCGCCGAGTTCAGAGTCGGCACGGGCCCGGGCGGCGGCGGGGTCGAGTCCGCTGGCGAGGGCGGCGTTTTGGAGGTCGTGGTGGTGCTCGGCGAATTCGCGGACGATGCGGCGCAGCGGGGCGGGCGGGCAGCCGAGCTCGAGGAGGCGACGGCGAAATTGAAGGATGGGGTCAGACATGGCGGCCTCCCAGGACGGTGGTGATGGCGGTGGCGACGCGGGTCCATTCGGTGGAGAGGGCGGCGAGGCGCTTGTGGCCGCGGGCGGTGAGCTCGTAGTAATGGCGGCTGCGGCCCCCGACCTCGCGGCGGCGGCTGCGGACGAGCTTGGCGGCTTCGAGGTAATGGAGGTAGGGGTAGATGCAGCCCTCGCCGAAGGAGAGGGCGTCGGCGGTCTGGAGCTGGATCTCCTTGACCAGCTCGTAGCCGTACATGGGGCGGCGGGCGAGCAGGCGCAGGACGAGGAGCTCGGGGACGCCGTTGAGGAAACTGGGATTGGATTTTTTCATTTTGGGGCGGACGATGCCTTTTAGTTTGAGGTATGTCAACCTCGAACTGTGAGGTATGGGTGAGAGTTTCGTTATTGGCCGGATACGGGTTTGGGAAACGGGTCGAGAGCGTAGGATCCCACGGCAACCCGATCGGGAACAAATCGCAATTGGACGAATTCGGCATCGGCGAGCCAGGCTTGGACGGTCGCGGATGAAACGGGCGGACCCAATCCGTCGGGGCCACCGTAGGCCCAGGTAAAATCCAATTGCAGGCGGCGCAGAGAGAAATCGCCCGCTTCAGATGCGAAGGAAATGAGGCTGTGTCCGATGAGGGCTTCATGGCGTCGGGAATTAATGAGCAGGTAATAATCCACAGGCAACACGAACAGGTTCTGAGTGGACGAAGGAGCATCGGCACCGATGCGCTGAGCCAGGGTAAGGCTAACTCGCCAGTCTCGGCCAGACGGTTGAATAATCCAGGGTTTCGTGGGGTAGGCGACAGTGGCCGCGCCGACGGAAGAGACGGACACTGACG
Source organism: Opitutales bacterium (assembly GCA_049509815.1). Classification (GTDB taxonomy): domain Bacteria; phylum Verrucomicrobiota; class Verrucomicrobiia; order Opitutales; family JABDGR01; genus CAZDAQ01. The sequence goes on along the minus strand of JBEKZN010000106.1, from coordinate 746 downwards.
ACATGGAGATAAATTCGACATCGCTGCTGGATTTGTTGGTTGCCGTTCCCGGAGGAGAACCGGAGGGCGGGCCATGGACAACAGTGGCGGGAGTTGGTTGCTCCTCGGAAAGCGAATCATCAGACTGATTCGACGGGAAGGCGGGAATGACCAAGCTTAGGGAAGGGCCATGACGGCTGAGGGCGCCGACAGTGAGGGGTTGACGGAAGATTTCATCGAGGTGGCCGACAGCAAAGCCAATTTGGCCACGCAGGATGGCGGGGGTTTGCTTGAGCCGCTGCATTTCCTCGGGGGGCAAGCTTGCAAGGACTGGATGGGTGGAGGAGGGCAGAGAACAAAGACGATTCACATTGAAGTTAGAGAGTGCAGAATCGAGGCCGAGGTCCAGCTGGGTGCCGACGATTTGGAAATCGTAGGCGCTCGAGGAGTAGGTGGCGCGGTTGGGCCAAAGGAGCGTGGAATTGGTCCAATAGGGCAGACAAACTTCGCCCGGTTGAAGCGGAACAGTGTTGGGATCAACAATGCCGTGATATTGGCGATCCTGGTTCACGGTCTCGAATGCGGAATCCGGCAGCACAGTGATTTTTATTCTCTGAGCACCGTTGGGTATGGTGGGAAAATCGGAGGAATCGCCCGAGGGCCAAAAGTGAACGATAACCAACGCGAGCAAAATGCCGGTTCCGAAAGAAAACAGGGCGGCGCGGCGCCGTTGCCATATATAAATGCAGCCAACGATGGCTGCTATC
>JBEKZN010000105.1:0-5834 GCA_049509815.1 Opitutales bacterium | reverse complement strand
GAGGAAATAGCTGGTGGGGTGCTCGAGCTGGATTTTGAGGGTGTGGTCGTCCACGGCATGGACGCCGACCTGCGCGAAATCCGTCAACTTGCCGAGGTTGTAAGCTTCGGCGTTTTTGATGGGGTAGAGCATATTGGCGTAATCGGCGCCGAGGGCCGGGGTGAGGATGCGGCGAAACGAGAACACAAAGTCGCGCGCGGTGACGGGATCGCCGTTGGACCATTTGGCATTGGGGCGCAGGTGGAAGGTCCAGGTAAGGGTTTGGTCGTCGTAGTCCCAGCTTTGAGCCACGCCGGGGCGGGGCGCCAGGGTGACGGGATCGGGCACGGTCAGCCCCTCGAACAAAGCCTCGCTGATGCGGCTGTCGGAGAGGGTTTCGATGATTTGCGGGTCGAGCGAGGACGGATCGGAGTTGTTGCCGAGAAGCAGGATGCCCTGGCGCGTGGCGATTTGCACCGGGGTTTCGCGCGGGCCACAACCGGCGGTGGCCGCGAGGGCCAGGATGGCGAGGGCAGCAAGGACTCGCGCGAACCGGGATGGCCGGGGGTTCATGGGTTGGGCGCGGGCACCGGCGGGCGGGAGGGCTTGCGCCGCCGCACAGAGACGATGACGGCGAGTTTCTGGTCATGCGCGCCCTTGTAGGTGCCGCGCATGGGGGCAACGTCGTGATAATCGCGGCCGACCGCGACGACGACATGGCGTTCGCCGGCGGCCTGGTCATTGGTGGGGTCGAGGCCGTACCAGGTGCCGCCGGGCAGGAAGACTTCGACCCAGGCGTGGCTGGCCGCGGCGCCGACGAGCTGGCCGGTGACTTTTTCGGGGTCGTAGGGCTCGATGTAGCCGCTGACGTAGCGGGCGGGAATGCGCGAGGCGCGCAGGAGCGCGAGCATGAGGTGCGCGAAGTCCTGGCAAACACCGCTGCGCTGCTTGAGAACCTGGGCGATGGGGGTGCTGACGTCGGTGGTGCCGGGGCGATATTGGAAGCGCCGGTAAATCCAACTGTTCAATTCGCGCAGGGCGTCGCCCATGGTCGCGCTGGCCGGGAAAAAGCGCGGCTTGACCGGTTGCAGGACTTCGCCCAGCGGCACGGCTTCCGTGGGCTGGAGAAAGTCGAAGAGGCGGAACATCTGGCTGTTGAAAATCTGGCGGGCTTCGCCGACGGTGATGGAAAGGGCCGCGCTGGCGTCCGGGGGCGGGGTGGTGACCACTTCGGCCATGGCTTCGACGGAGAGGTGGCGGTGGCGGAAGGGCAGGGAGAAGAATTCGACGTGATTGCCGAAGTAATCGATGTAATGGTCCACCGGGGCGTAGGGGTCCAGCGTGAGGCGGCGCTTGAGGACTTTTTGCGTATTGGTATCGCGCGGCCAGACCCGCAGCTCGGCGACGGATTCCGAGGCGGGCACGCGGTATTCGTACTCAGTGCGATGGGTGACTTGAAAACGCATGGCGCGGGGCCGATTTACGACAGTTCAAGCTGGGTTTGCTTCTTCTGGGAATAGAAGTGCTGGTGGCTGAAATAGGTGTCTTCGAGGTGGGGATGCAAGCCTGCGACCTGGCGGCGGAGGTTGCCGAGCAGGTCGGGGCTGCCGGTGGCGAGAATGCGCGCGGGGTCGAGGGTTTCGCAAGCTTCGCTGAGGGCGTCGAGTTCCTGGAGCAGGGCCTGGGCGGCGCCGAAGTCCTGATGGGTCTCCAAATTGGCGAGCGAGAGGCGCAACTGGCGCAGGCAGTGGGCCACGGCGCTGGGGTTGGCGGGGTTGCGCAGCATGAGGGCCACCACGCGCTCGAGGTAGGCGCGCGAGCGGTAGGAGCGCCGGTAGGCGTCCAGCGAGCACAGGAGGCGCAGGAGGGCGATGAGGTCGGTCTCCTGCTCGAGGCGGCCGAGCTCGGCGCGCGCTTCGGGGCCGAGGAGCGAGTGCAGGATGTTCAAGGTGTCGATGGCGCGTTCGAGGCGCGTGCCGACGCGGTAGAACTGCCAGGCCTCGTCGTGCAGCATGGTGCGTTCGGCGACACCGGCGGCGCGGCGGCATTCGTCCACGACGAGCTGGGAAATTTCGCGCAGGCGCGGGCGCGACTGGCCGGAGGCGGGTTTGCCGAGGTTTTCGAGTTGGAGGCCGAGCTGGTTGAGGACCTGCCAGAGTTCGGGCGAGACGATGTCGCGGATGGCGGCGGCGTTGCTGATGGCGCTGCGCACGCAGGCGTGGGCGGAGGCGGACAGTTCCGGGTCGAGCACGAGGGCGCGGGTGAGGCTGGCGAGGTCCTTGGGCGGAGTTTTGCGCAGCGGCACGACCTGCCCGGTGGAGGCGGTGACGGCGCGCCAGAGCGGCCAGTAGAGGCGCTGGGCTTCGCGTCCGAGGGCGTCCCAGCGGACGGTTTCGAGGATGTTGAGCTGGCGGGCGGTGTTCTCGGCCCGTTCGAGGTAGCGGCCCATCCAATAGAGCATTTCGGCGACGCGGCTGCCGATGGAAAATTCCTCGCCGGCGGCTTCCGGAGCGGCGGCAGCGGCGGCGGCCGGGGCGCCAGGACTGGCAGCGGGCACCCAGGTATCCTTCATGCCGCCGGCCATGATGGTGAGGCGCGGGGGGTCGCCGGAGCCGAGGGCCTGGCGGGTGAGGCCGCCGGGCAGCACGACGGGCGGATCGCTCAAGAGCACGAAGGCGCGCAGGAAAACGCTGCGCGAAACAAAGTGGCCGTTTTGAAAACGCGGCGCGCGGCTGGGCGTGAGGCGCGGCTGGGCGACGAGCAGTTCGGGATGGCGGGTGAGGATCGGGCGCAGGTCGCGGGCGCCGGCGAGGTCGAGCTGCGTGCCGTAATACTTCTGCATGGTGTTCAAGTCGTGGATGGGCTTGAGCACCATTTGGTCGAGGTTTTGGTGGACGTGGAGGGCCTGGTCCCAGTCGCGGCAGGTGAAGGTGGGCACGGTCTTGAGCAGCGGGCGCTCGCGCAGGTAATGGGTGATGATGCGGTCGGAGTAGCGCAGGATGGCGCGGTTGTCGGCTACGCCGCTGCCGACGGCGTTGACGATGGCGACGTTGCCTTTGCGGACGCAGTTGACGAGGCCCGGCACGCCCTGGAAGCGGGAGTAGCCGAAGGCGATCGGGTCGATCGAGGAGCTTTCGATGCGGCGGTAGATCACGTCCACCTGCTCGAGGCCGCGGATGGTCTTGAGGAACACGCGGCTTTCGCGCACGAGCAAGTCGGCGGGCTGGACCATGGGGATGCCGAGGTTGCGGCCGAGGAAGCTTTCCTCGAAATAGGACTGGTGGTCCTCGCCGCGGCACAGCAGGACGATGCGCGGGTCGCGGCGCGGCGAGCGGGCGCGAAGCAGTTCCGCCAGTTGCGCGGCGAAGGGCGCGACGGGGGCGACGTCGCTGGTGGCGAAGAGTTCGGGAAAGGCTTGGGCGAGCATCCGCCGGCACTGGAGCACGTAGGAGATGCCGAAGGGCGTGGAGAAGTGGTTTTCGAGCACCTGCCATTCGCCGTGGGTGTCGCGCACGAGATCGACCGCGCCGACGGGCGCGTGGCTGCCGGCGATGGGCAGGCCGATGAGCTGGCGGTGGAAGGCGGGGTCGCCGAGCACGATGTCGTAGGGGACGACGCGGTCGCGCAGGATGCGCTGCTCGCTGTAGATGTCGGCGATGTAGGCGTTGAAGGCGCGGGCGCGCTGGATGAGGCCGCGTTCGAGGCCGGCCCATTCGTCGGCCTTGAGCAGGCGCGGGAGCAGGTCGAGCTGCCATTCCTGGTCGTCAATGGGCTGGTCGTCCACGACGGCGTGATGCACGCCGAGCTCGCGGGTGGCGCGGTCGAGGCGCTCGTGGCGGGCCTCGAGTTCGGCGGTGCCGAAGCGGTTGAGCGTGGCGAAGAGCGCGGCGGTGTCGGGCCGCGGCTGTCCGGGGGCCGTCCACATTTCGTCGCGGACGGGCTGGTAGTCGCGAAAATGATCGCGGGAGCTGGCGGCGCGGCGGGGCACGGCAAAATCAAAAAAAGTCGTTGAAGAGCAGCACGCCGCGCGCCAGATGGGCGACAGCGGGCGTGAGGACGGGAAGTTACAGGCGCGGGACGGCCTCCAGGAGCTTGCGGGTGTATTCGTGACGGGGGTGCGCGTAGATTTCCTCGGCGGAGGCGGCCTCGACGATGCGGCCGCCGGTCATGACAAGGACTTCATCGCTGACGTGCTCGACCACGGCGAGGTCGTGGGCGATGAAGAGGTAGGTGAGGCCGAGTTCCTGCTGCAAGTCGCGCAGCAGGTTGACGATTTGCGCCTGGACGGAGACGTCGAGCGCGCTCACCGGTTCGTCGCAGATGAGAAATTCGGGCTCGACGGCGAGTGCGCGGGCGATGCCGATGCGCTGGCGCTGGCCGCCGGAAAACTCATGCGGGTAGCGGTGCAGGTGCGCGGCTTCGAGGCCGACGAGGCGAAGCAGTTCGGCCGCGCGAGCTTCGCGCTCGGCGCGCGTTTTTTTCGGGAAATGGATTTCGAGCGGCTCGGAGAGGATTTGGAACACGGTGAGGCGCGGGTTGAGGGAGTTGAAGGGATCCTGGAACACCATTTGCAGGCGTTTGCGGCAGGGAAAGAATTCGCGCTCAGTGAGGGTGGTGGTTTCGACGCCGTCGAATTTGATGGAGCCGCCAGTGACCGGGGCCAGACGCGCGATGGCGCGGCCAATGGTGGTTTTGCCGCTGCCGCTTTCGCCGACCAGCCCGACGGTGCGCCCGCGCGGGACTTGGAAGGAGACGCCGTCCACCGCGCGCACGACGTCGCGGCCGCCGCCGAGCAGGCCGCCGCGCACGGGGTAATGCACGCGCAGGTCGGTGACTTCGAGGAGGGAAGACATGGTGAAATTCAAAATTTAAAATTAAAAATTCAAAAATGAGACAAAAAGTGAAAGGGGTGAAGGGTGAAGAGTGAAAATGGGTAGAATGAATCGAAAACCGAATAAATCGGCAGATGAATGCATTCAGGCGAGGGCGGCTTCGATTTTGGCGTAGTCAATGGTGGCGAGGCGGGTTTGGCGCTGGCCGAGGCGGGGAATGCAGGCAATGAGGGCCTGGGTGTAGGGGTGCTGCGGGTTGCTCAGGACCTGGGCGACGGGGCCGGTTTCCACGATACGTCCGCGAAACATGACGATCACGTCGTCGGCAAAATCCTTCACGATGCCGAAATTGTGGGTGATGAGGATGATGGACATGCGGTGGCGCGCGCGCACGTCGCGCAGCAGGTCGAGAATTTGTTTTTGGATGGTGACGTCGAGGGCGGTGGTGGGCTCGTCGGCCACGAGGATGCGCGGCTCGCAGGCGAGGGCCATGGCGATCATGACGCGCTGCTGCATGCCGCCGCTGAGTTCGTGGGGATAGGAGCGTGCGCGTTTTTCGGGGTCGCGAATGCCGACGGCGCGCAGGGCTTCGACGACGCGCTCGCGCGGATCCGCCACACCGGGCAGGTGGAGCTTGACGGCTTCAGCGATTTGCCAGCCGACGGAAAACACGGGGTTGAGCGAGGTGCCGGGTTCCTGGAAGATGTAGGCGATTTCCTTGCCGCGAATTTTGCGCAATTGCTCGCGGTTGGCGGCGAGCACGTCGCGACCTTGATACCAAACGCGGCCGGTGAGCGTGCAAGCGGGGAAGGGCGGCAGGAGCCGGGTGAGCGAGAGCGCGGTGACGGATTTGCCGCTGCCGCTTTCGCCGACGACTGCGAGGGTGCGGCCGGCGCCGAGCTGAAAGGAGATGCCGCGCACGGCTTCGATGTCGCGCGGACGGGCTTGGAAGGTCACGCGCAAGTCTTCGACGCGCAACAGCGCCGCCGGGTCGGGGGCGCTTAAGGGGGGGATGGAAGATTC
>JBEKZN010000104.1:0-5909 GCA_049509815.1 Opitutales bacterium | reverse complement strand
TGCATAGGGGCGTTGGTTAAAATTGAGTGACGCGGGAGCGAGTCAACGGTAAAAACGGCCCCGAAACGGAGGATCAGATGGCGATAACTGGGGATTGAATTTTTGGCGGTGAGCGGTTATGGCATGGCTCATCCTTTAACATTTATGTTCAAAATCATCACCAAGCCGCTCGGGTGCATTTTTTCGCTGATTTTCAGCTTGTTGGTGCTGGCAGTGGTGGTCGTGCTCGGGGGCATCGTGGTGATCGACCATTTCGCGGTGCCGGGGGCGGCGGCGCTGATCAAGGAAAAGACGGGGTTTGAGATGACGTATGCCAGCCAGGACGTGAATTTGTTTGCGGGATCGATTGACCTGCAGGGTTTGACCATTACGAATTCCAATCAATTTCCGACGCCGGGATTTGTGGACTTGAACCAGTTCACGTCGGCGGTGGAGCTTGGTTCGCTGGTCTCGGACAAGGTGGTGGTGGACACGGTGGTGGTGGACTTGAAGGACGTGACGATTGTGAAGACATCCGACGGTGTTTATAATGCGAAGGTGTTTGCGGATGCGCTGAAGGCGATGGTGCCGGCGAGCCAATCGGCTGCGGCGCAGCAACAGCCGGGGGCGTCGGGCAGTTCAAAAGTGCCGCCGTTCCTGATCAAGTCGCTGACGATCAAGATTGGGACGGTCCAGTATTGCGATTATTCATCGGGCAGCGGGACGCCGAAGGTTTACAACATCAACTACAGCCGGACGTTTACGGATGTGACGAACCTCAATGCCCTGGCGCTGGCGCTGGGCAAGGATTTCGCCGGGATGGGGATGGAATTCATGGCGAACATGATCGTGAGTTCCTTGACGAACCTAAACACGTACGTGGATCTTGCCAACGGCGTGCTGAACGGGGCCGGACAAGTCGGTGGCCAGATACTGAATGTTGGCCAAGGCGCGGCCAAGGGGGCGGGCAGCTTGATCAACAAAATCAACCCGTTCTGAGGAACGGGCTGGGGTCAGGCGCAGGAACGGAAAAACCGGCGAGCGGGCAACTAGAAACCGTGGCGGGCGAGGCGTTCAGCGACAGCGGCGAGAACGGCGGGGCCGGGGTAGCTGGCGTCGGCCAGACGGAGGCAGCCGAGTTCAACCATGGAGGGGCGAATGGAACGAGGCAACGAGGCCGAACCAGTGGCGGACGGCAATGCAAACGATGCGCGCTGAGCCAGAGACAGCGCGCGGGGAAAATGGCGGGGCAGGGAGCGGGGATGAGTCATAACCGACACGGGTGGCTGTTTTATTTATCGGCAGGGAAATGATAGGACTTTAGCTTATATTTTTAGAACAGGTGTTTAACTAAGGATAAACCCTCACCGCCAAAGCCGGGCTTGGCTTGGACGGGGTTTTTATGTCATAATATTCTGACAGTGAACGCTTTTCTGCTATTCAAAGGGCTTTCGATTGGGCTGATATTCTCGGCGACGACGGTGGCGGCGACGGTGTGGTGCATTCAATTGGGGTTGCAGCGTGGGCTGGGGGCGGCGTGGACGGCGGCAGGGGCGGTCGTGGTTGGGCAGGTGCTGTGGGCGATACTGGCGGTGGTGACGGTGGGGAGCTTGTCGTGGGATGCTCCGCAGTACATGACGGGGGCGCGGGCCTTTTGCGGGGTGGTGTTTCTCTACATGGCGATCAAGTCGGCGCGTTCGGCGAGGCTGGCGAAATTGCCGCCGCTGGTGGGAGCGAAGGTGGGGCCGGTGCGGCTGGCGATCGCGACGCTGGCGGTAATGCTTTCGCTGCCGATGCGGTTTTTCGGGCTGACGGGTTTGATGCTGGCGGCGTGGCTGACGCGGCGGCCCATGTATCCGCTGGACGCGGCCGCCCTGTTGGCCGGGGTGGGCGCGGGAACGCTGGCGTGGTTTGGGTTCGTGGGCGCGGTGGCCGCTCACCTGCGCGAGCGGGTGGCGCCGGAATTTTGGACGCGGTTGGTGTGGCGGCAGGCGCGGCTGGCGGGCCTGGTTTACGCCGGACTGGCATTGATCGTGACGCTGCCGACGCTGGTGTGGTGGGCCCGGCGTTAAGGCGGAAAAATCAGCGCGGCGCGGCGGCGAGCACGAGTTCAACGGCCTCGGCGAGCGAAGCGGCGAGAGGCGCACCGCGGCCATCGAGGCGGCGGGGGTGCATGTGCCCGTGGTGAATCAGGAGGCAGTCGGCACCGAGAGCGGCGGCAACTTCGTGGTCGTGCCCGGTGTCGCCGATGAGCATGACGGCGCCGGGGTTTTCATGGAGTTCAAGTTCGCGCAGGTGGGCGCGGCCGCGGTCGAGCTTGCCGTGGGCGTGGATGTTGTCGAGGCCGCTGAGGTGCGTGAAGTGGCGGGTGAGGCCGTAGTGGGCGATGACTTCGCGGAGGGTGTCTTCGCGGTAGGCGGAGAGGACGGACTGGGCGAGGCCGGCGGCGTGAAAGCGTTCGAGGGCTTCACGAGCGCCGGGCTGGAGGCGGCATTCGTAGCGGCGGGCGTTGTAATCGGCGATGAAGCGGCGGCTGATGCCGTCGAAGGAGTGGCGGGTGAATTCGAAGCCGAGCCATTCGTAAAAGCGGATGACGGGAAAGCCGAAGTGCTCGCGGTATTGCTCAACGGTGAGCGGGCGCAGGCCGGCATCGCGCAGGAGGCGGTTGAGAATTTCGACGCAGAGCCAGGTATCGTCGAGGAGGGTGCCGTTCCAGTCCCAAATGACGTGGCGGTAGCGCATGGGCGGGCGGTCAGTCCAGCCACTCGGGGTAGCGCGAAAACAGGACAGCGGGGACTTGGAGCAATGCGAGAAACACCAGGACGCAATTGAGGGCCGGAAACGGCAGGCGCGGGCCGGTGCCGGATTCTTCGTCGAAATCGTAAACGGCGCCCTGCGGCTCGGGGACGTGGGCCGAGGCGAGGGAGTTGTCAACGTAGAGGTTAGCGATGTAGAGGACGTCGAAGACAAGGACGAAGACGAAGAGCAGGGACGCGACCGCCAGCACGATGAGCAGGGCGCGCCAGAGGCGGAACGAGCGGATGCGGTGGTAGGGAAAGATCAGGAGCAGGCCGTAAAAGAAAAAGAAGCCGGCCTCAAAATGCACGAAGCCGGGCCCCTGACCGACCCAGCGGGAAAGGCTGAAGGGCGCCCACACCAGCAGGAAAAGCGCAGTGCCGAGGCCGAGGAGGCGGGCGTAGGCGAGCTCCTGCTTGCGCAGCGCGAGCAGTTCCGCCCGGGTGGGAAAGGGAGAAGAGTCAGCCACGGGAGGAACGCGGGTCGGCGATGGTAACGCGGAAGACGACACGGATGTGCCATTGAACAGAAGGCGGGGCGGGGAGCGAAGAAAAAATCCACGGAGGGCGGGAAATATTTCGCGCGGCGGGCGAGACGCGGGCTTTCTTCCGGGCGGCAAACATTTATGCTGGGGCGGTCTCCAATGTCTCCCCCACTCCACCCCGTCCTGGCGGCGGCGCGTTTTTACGCGATCCTCGACACCGGCTACGCGGCGCCGGCGCGGCTGCCGGAGCTGGCGCGCGCGGTGCTGGCGGGCGGCGCGGGCGCGGTGCAACTGCGGGCGAAGGAGGCGACCACGGCGTGGCGTATCCAAATGTTGAATACACTGGCGCCGCTGTGCGCGGCGGCAGGCGTGCCGCTGGTCTGCAACGACGACCTGGAGGCGGCGCGAGCGGTGCCGGGCACGGGACTGCACGTGGGGCAGGACGACGTGGACGCACGAACCGCGCGGGCGGCACTGGGGCCGGAGCGGATTTTGGGGCTTTCGACGCACTCGCTGGAGCAGGCGCGCGCGGCGATCGCGAGGGCGGACGTGCTGTCGTATTTTGCGGTGGGGCCGGTGTTTGCGACGGCGACGAAGCCGGACTATCCGGCGGTGGGGCTGGAACTGGTGCGGGCGGTGGCGGCGCTGCGGCCGCCGCTGCCGTGGTTTTGCATCGGCGGCATCAACCGGACGAATGTGGCACTGGTGAGAGCGGCGGGCGCGCGGGCGGTGGTGGCGGTTTCGGATGTGCTGTGCGCGGCAGACCCGGAAGCGGCGGCGCGGGCGCTGCGCGAGGCGATGGAGTAAGAGTGCTCAGCGCTGCATGCGCATAAGGATGTCGGTGAAATCGGTGGAGGTGGGCTGGCTGTTAATGCCGTCAATGGTGATGGTGGGGCCTTGCTGGAGGCCGGCGGCGTCGGTGATGGGCGCGCCGTTGGCCCCGCGGGCGAGGAGGTTGACGGCGGCCAAATCGGCGGCGAGGTCACGGTCGCCCCAGAGGGTGGCATGGGCAGCCCAGGTGCAGCCGCCGCCGGGCAGGGTGTTGAAGGTGACATGGATCTTCCAATGCTGGCCGGGTGAGTCAATGATACGCAGAGCGGCGGCGTATTTTTCGTCGTCGCGAAGAAAAAGAGTGAGGGCCTGGGCGAACTGGTCGTGCGTGGCGGTGAGGATGGAGTCGAGATTCCAGAGGAAGGCGGGGTCGAGGGTGGCGTCGAATTCGGCCTCGGCGAACGGTTGCGGGCCGGGGACGGTGGGGTCGTTGGCGGAGACGAAGAGGCCGCCGTCCAAGGGTGCGGAGCTGGCGGGGCCGGGAAGAAAAATGCGCGGGGCGGCCTGGATGCGCCAGACGCCTTCGTACGAACGCGATGACGCGTGGTGCTCCTGCTCGCCGCCGATGATGAGGAGGTCGAAAGGAAGGCTGGGGCCGAAGCCGGGAAGGGTGGAATCGGGCAGAAAATGGATTTGCCTCAGGTAGATTTGCGAAGCGTTGAACTGGTGGGTCCAAAGCAGGCGCCGCCAGTTGGAGGAAACGAGGATGTTTTCGATTTCCACCCGGCCGCCGGTGGTGGGGAGGCGGATGTCGGAGAGGTCGAAACCACGAAGGTGCAAGTGGACGGCGGCGACGGAGGCGCCCGGGAACGCGACGTTCAGCAGGTAATTGACGGCGAGACGTTGCGTGAAGGGGAACAGGAGCGAGGCGGCGGCGAGAAGAAAGGGCAAAAGAAATGCGCCAGTCCACAAGAGGATGCGGCGAAACCAGATGAGACCGGAACTGGTTTTAGGAGTCGGCACGTTGGAAGACGAGGTCGCACCAATCGCCGAGGACGCGGGAGTCGCCGAAATCGGCCAGGTCGTCGGGAGCTTCGAGGCTCCAGAGGCGGTCGAGAACGGGTTCGAAGCCGGCGCGGACGTCGTCCACTTCGGAGGCGAGAATGCCGCTGAGGGCGAGGACGCCTCCGGGCGCGACCGCGGCGGCGAGGTCGTCGGCGTGGATGGCGAGAACGTCGGCCTGGATGTTGGCGAGGAGAAGGTCGGCGGTGCGCCCGCGGAGGCCGTCTTCGAGAGCGGCGTGAGCGAATTCGACGGCGGCGGAAGGCAGGCGGTTGGCGGCGAGGTTATCGCGGGAAACGCGAACGGCTTCGGGGTCGCGGTCAAAGGCGAAAACGCGGCGGCAGCCGAGGAGGGCGGCGGAGAGGGCGAGGATGCCAGAGCCGCAGCCGGCGTCGATGACGGAGCTGCTGGAGAAGTTTTCGGGGCCGCGGGCGGCGCGAAAATCGAGGAGGCGCAGAGCCATGAGGCGGGTGGTCGGGTGGTCGCCGGTGCCAAAGGCGAGGCCGGCGTCGAACAGGAGACGGACGTGGCCAGGCGGGAGCGGGTATTCGCGCTCGAGCCAGACGGGGACCCAGTGGAGGTCGTGCGCGGACCAAGGGCGCAGGTGAGCCTTGTAGGCCTCACGCCAGTCGCGGTCGTCAAGAGTGGTTTCGCGGGGCCGGACGGGGTGGGACGGAAAAACGGCGCGGAGATGCGGCCAGGCGGCGCGGGCGGCGGCGGGATCGTCGAAGTATCCAAAAAGCTGATACAGGGCGGAGGGCTCGGACTGGATGAGGCCCCACGGGCAGCGGTCGAACTCGTTGAGCCATTCCTCGAT
>JBEKZN010000103.1:0-5919 GCA_049509815.1 Opitutales bacterium | reverse complement strand
CTCTATTTCTTCCGCGGTCCGCTTCAAACTCGCGGTGGCATCATCACCCTTGACGGCCCTGCCGATTTCCACGGCGCCCAATGCTGGAAAGTCAGCTTCAAATATTACGACGGCCTCACCTTTTCCCGCTACTTCGACCAGCAAACCGGCGCGCTGCGCGGGACAGTCACCGACCTCGGCCACACCGAAATCATCGAGTCCGGCAAGCTCCTCGCCGGCGGCATCGCCTTCCCCGACACCATCCAATCTTACAGCGACGGCAAACTCGTACGCACGATGAAATTCTCCCACATCCTCGTCAACGAGCCCATTTCCGACTCGGTCTTCGAAGTGCCCAGCGCTTCCGTCCTGCTTCCCACCCCCAACGAGACCGCGCCCGCCGGTTCGCCCGACACTTCCGCCGCTCCCGTGCCCACCGGCGTCTCCGGTGCCGCTTCGCCGCCGCCCACCGACATTCAGGCCGCGCCGGCCGGTTCCGCTGCTCCCGGCTCCAACAACTCCATCAACGTCCCGCCCGCCACGCCGCAGACCAATGAGCAGCCCTTGATGTTCAACATCAAGCCCACCAACTAAGCCTGCTCCGAGCTCGCTGCTCGCGGTTCTCGCGCGTCATAGTGGGTGCCAGCAGTCCGCGTGGCGCCTCGCCATCCGGCGCTGCGCCCGGTTGATTTGCTCCTCGTTTCTCCGCCTTTATCATGCGCCTTTTGGACACCACGGATCCTCGCTTCTGGAATCAGCTCGAGGCTTTCGCTTCCGCCGCCCAGGCCGATCCCGCCCTCGTGCGCCGCGTCGGCGCGATCATCGCCGGCGTGCGCCGCGGCGGCGATGCCGCCCTGCGCCGTTACACCCGCAAATTCGACGGTGTGGACGTCGCCCCGGCCCGCCTGCGCGTCCCCGCCACCGAACTGCTCGACGCCGCTGAGCGCGCGACCCGCGCCGAACGCGCCGCCTTCGCCGAAGCCATCCGCTGCGTCCGCGCCTTTCACCGCCGCACCCTCCCGCGCAACTGGCGCGCCCGCAACCCCCACGGCGCGCTCGTCGGCGAAAATTTCTACCCCCTCCGCCGCGTCGGCATCAATGTCCCCGGCGGCCAGGTCCCGCTCGTCTCCACCGTCATCATGACCTGCGTGCTCGCGCAGCTCGCCGGCGTGCGCGAAATCGCCGTCTGCACCCCGCCCGATAAGCAAGGCGGCACCAACCCCGGCCTGCTCGCCGCCCTGTCCTTCTGCGGCATCAACGAAGTTTACCGCGTCGGTGGCGTCCAAGCCATGGCCGCGCTCGCCTTCGGCACCGCCACCATTCCCGCCGTGGACAAACTCTGCGGCCCCGGCAACGCCTACACCATCGAAGCCAAACGCCAGCTCTACGGCCTCGTCGGCGTGGACTTGCTCCCCGGTCCCAGCGAAATCCTCGCCCTCGCCGACGCCACCGCCAACCCCCGCTGGCTCGCCCTCGACCTCCTCGCCCAGGCCGAGCACGGCACCGGCAAGGAGCGCATCTTCCTCCTCTCCACCAGCCGCTCCGTTCTCAACCGCACCATCGCCGAAGTGCGCCGCCGCGCTCCCGCCTTTTCCTCCGGCAATCATCTCGCCGACGTCCTCCAAAAGGGCTTCCTCGCCATTTACGCGCCCACCCTCGGCGAAGCTGCCGCCGTCGCCAACTTCCTCGCGCCCGAACACCTCGAGCTCCACGTCAAACCGTCCGCGCTCGACCACCTCGCGATGCAAATCACCACCGCCGGCGCCATCCTCCAGGGCGGCCAGACCCCCACCGTCCTCGGCGACTTCACCGCCGGCCCCAGCCACACCCTGCCCACCGGCCGGACTGGCCGCTTCTTCAGCGGCCTGCGTCTGACCGATTTCCTGCGCCGCTCTAGCGTTGTGCGCTACGACTCGCGCAGCCTCGCCCGCGCCGCCGGCGTCGTCGCCGCCTTCAGCGCCCTCGAATCCCTCCCCGCCCACGGCCAAAGCCTCCGCGCCCGGCTGGAGAAGCGTTAAATTGTGCCGATAAAGGCTGAATCGAATACCAAGATTTCTATTCTGTAATCCGAAAGGCAAATTTATGCCTACACCCAGAAAACATAATTTCGAGCCCGGGCAAACATATCGGCTTCTTAAGGATCTGCGGACGGCAACCTCACAATTTAACAAAGGCGAAATCGTTGAATTCGTCGACACAGGCTATAGCATTTATGATTCGAGTACTGTATTCAATTTTCTGAATTGCGTGAATCGCGAACTGAAAAGCTGGTTTCTTGACGACCGCGATATCGACGATGCCGAGCAGCTTTTTGCGCCCACTAGTATGCGCAGCCAGTTTGCGAACCCCAACGTCCTCGCGATGCACGCCTACACCCCCGGCGAACAGCCCGAGGGCGAGGGCTGGGTGAAATTAAACACCAACGAAAATCCCTACCCGCCCAGCCCCCTCGTCGCCGAAGCCCTCCGCCGCGAAATCGGCCACGACGGCGCCGCCCTCCGCCTCTACCCCAACCCTTCCAGCCGCCCGCTGCGCGAAGCCCTCGCTCGCCACCACCGCGTATCCACGGATTGGATACTCGCCGGCAACGGCTCCGACGATCTCCTCAACCTCCTCATGCGCGTCTTCGCCGGCCCCGATCGCCCCGCCGGCATGACCACCCCCAGCTACTCCCTCTACCCCGTCCTCGCCGCCCTCCAAAACGCCCAACTCCTCGAAGTCCCGTTCGATCGTTCCTTCACCCTCGACCCGCTTGCTGTCGCCGCCTCCCGCGCCAATATCTTTTTCCTCACCTCGCCTAACGCCCCCGGCGGTGTCGGCTTCCCCACCGAGCAAATCGCCGATCTCGCCCGCATCTTCCCCGGCATCCTCGTCGTGGACGAGGCCTACGCACCTTTTGCCACGGAAAATGCCGCCGCCCTCGTCGCCGAATTTCCGCGCCTCGTCATCACCCGCACCTTCTCCAAGGCCTACAGCCTCGCCGGCCTCCGCGTCGGCTACGCCCTCGCCCGCCCCGAAATCATTTCCCTCCTCGACCGCGCCCGCGACAGCTACAACCTCGACCGCCTCGCCCAGGCCGCCGCTCTCGCCGCCCTGCAGGACCAGAATTATTTTCACGACACCATCGCCCGCGTCCTCCGCACCCGCGAAAAATTCCTCGAAAAAATCCGCGCCCTCGGCTGGTTCGCCCATCCCTCGCAGGCCAACTTCGTCCTCGTCGAGCCCCGCAACGCCCGCGGCGAAACCGGCCCCGCTGTCGCCACCGACCTCTTCGCCTTCCTCAAAAACCGCCGCATCCTCGTGCGCCACTTTGCCAAACACCCGTTGACGCACGCCGCCCTCCGCGTCACTATCGGCACCGACGCCGATATGGCCGCCCTCGCCCACGCCCTCGACCTATGGCTCAATCCCGCCACGCCTCGCTGAAACGCGACACCGCCGAGACCAAAATCTCCCTGCGCCTTAACCTCGACGGTTCCGGCCAGTCCGCCATCGACACCGGCATCCCCTTCCTCGACCACATGCTCACGCTCGTGGCCCGTCACGGTCTCTTCGACCTCGATCTCACTGCCAAAGGCGACCTCGCCGTGGACTACCACCACACCGTCGAAGACACCGGCATCGTCCTCGGCCACGCCGTCAAGGAAGCCATCGGCGACAAACTCGGCCTGCGCCGCTACGGCTTCTTCATTGCCCCCATGGACGAAGCCCTCGCCCGCGTCGCCCTCGACCTCAGCAACCGCCCCGTCCTCGTTTACCACGTCGCGGCCGACAACCTCATGATCCGCGATTTCAACCTCGGCCTCGTCAAGGAGTTCTTCCAGGGCTTCACCAACGCTGTTGGCGCCAACCTCCACATCGCCCTCGAATACGGCGAGGAACCCCACCACATCGCCGAATGCATCTTCAAAGCCTTCGCCAAGGCCCTCGACGTCGCCACCCAGATCGACCCCCGCGCCGTCAACACCCTCCCCAGCACCAAGGGCCTGCTCACCTAATACGTCCGACTCAGATGATCTGTGCGTGGTAATCTGGCCTGCCCTCTGCTGTCCTGCGTTCATGCCCCCGCCCAAGCTCACCCGCGCCTCCTCCGTGTACGTTTGCGTCGGCGGCTTCATCGCCATCGGCACGGTGGCCACCATTGCGCACGTCGCCGGCACCACCTTCATCTTCCCCTCGCTCGGCGCCACCGCCTTCCTCCAGCTCTACGTTCCGCAAGCCCCCGTCGCCAGCCCGCGCAACACCATCTGCGGCCACGCCCTCGGCCTTTTTGCCGGCGCCTTTGCCCTGATCGTCACCGGCCTCTGGTATCAACCCCACGCCCTGGCCAATCAAATGTCCTGGCTGCAAGTCCTCGCCGCCGCCATCTCCATGGCCATGGCGGGCGGCCTCATGTGCCGCTTCAACCTCGGCCACCCTCCCGCCGCGGCCACCGCCCTCATCGTCTCCCTCGGCCTCGTCCACACCGTCCACGCCCTGCTGCTCCTCGAAGTCGCCGTCGTCCTCCTCACCGGCATCACCTATACCGTCAATCACCTCGCCGGCGTCAAATTCCCCCTCTGGGCGCCCCCCAGGCCCGGCGCCCACCTCACTGCCTGACATTTCGGATTGGCTCTGCCGCCTTCTTGGCTGAAAGTCATGGCTTGCGCCCATGACTTCCTTCGCTGCCAACCCCGCGCCCGACCTCGACCTCGCCGTCATCGACTACGGCATGGGCAACCTCCGCAGCGTCCTGCGCGCCTTTGAACGCGTCGGCGGCCGTCCCCGCCTCGTCACCACTCCCGCCGAAGCCGCCGGCGCCGACGCCCTCGTCTTCCCCGGCCAGGGTGCCATCGTTGACTGCATGCGCCTCCTCCAGGAAACCAGCCTCGACGACACCATCCGTGACTGGATCGCCCGCGACCGCCCCTTTTTCGGCGTCTGCCTCGGTCTCCAGGCCCTCTTCGAGCACTCTGAAGAAGGCGATACCCCCACCCTCGCCATCTTCCCCGGCCAGGTTGTCCGCTTCCGCCTCCAACCTCCCTTTAAAATCCCCCACATGGGCTGGAACACCGTCCGCTGGTCCTCCGGCCCGGACGACCCCATGCTCGAAGGCCTTTCCGCCGCGGCTGCCCCCGCAAACGCCGGCGACTCCTTCTACTTCGTCCACAGCTACCACGCCCAAACTCCCGACCAATCCCTCGTCTGGGGCACCACCGACTACGGCTACCCCTTCGTCAGCGCCATCCGCCGCAGCAACTGCATCGCCACCCAGTTCCACCCCGAAAAAAGCCAGGCCCGCGGTCTCCAGCTCTACCGTAATTTCCTGGCCCTCGCCGCCCAGGCTTAAGCGCGACGCCCGCCCCCGTCCGGGCCTCTCCGGAATTTGCCGCGCAGCCGCTTCCCGGCAAACCCCGCCCGTCCCTCGCCTTTCCGGCGTGGGCCCTACGCGGGTACAATATATGATTGTAGTATTTTACATTGAACTTAATTTGATATTTATTATTTTATTATAAATTGTGTTGACAACCTCGGTGTCGCCCTGCCATTCGCATTCCGTTTTGTTTTGTGATTTTTTTGGTTACTATAAGACCAGAACCAATTCGTCCATCCTCCGACCCATTCCTTCCATGCCTATCCTGCCCACCCTGGACACCCTCCTCACCGGCCTCGGCGACGCCCTCACGCCCCTGCAAAACCTCACCAGCCTCAATCAGCCTCAGGACTTTTCCCTGCCGGGCCAAACCTGGAAGCTGCCCATCAATGTCCCCGGCGGCCCCGCCGGCAACTTCACGGTCGGCCTTCGGGCCAAGGCCACCCTCCAGGTCTTTAACAGCGCCGCCAGCCTCAAGAATTCCGGCGACCCCACCGGCGCCAGCGCCGACGATGACGGCGTCCTCGGCCTGCCTCCCGCCCCCGCACCCAACCCCGCCAGCACCGACCCCTTCACCCCCGCGCCTT
>JBEKZN010000102.1:0-5934 GCA_049509815.1 Opitutales bacterium | reverse complement strand
TTCCCTTTGCATTCCGCATTCCTCATTCCGCATTCTGCATTTCCCCCATGCCCACCGCTGACACCGCCGACGAATTCCTCGCGCTCGCTGCCGACTACCAGTTGGGTGCACTCGACACCGAATCGTTACATCCCCTCACCGCCAACCTCTCTCACCTCGCCCAGGACGACCTCCCCGCCGCTCTCCGCGCCCTCCAGTCTGTCGATATCGCCGCCCTCGAACGCCTCCTCCCCCAAGCCCCCGCCATCGCCGAACTCGCCCGCGCCGTCGCCGCCACCTTCGCCGCCGGCCATCGCGTTTTCCTCTGCGGCTGCGGCGCCACCGGCCGCCTCTCCCTCGCCTGCGAATGGCTCGCCCGCGCCGGCCTCCTCCCGCCCAGCCTCGCCGACCGCGTCGTCTCCTTCATGGCCGGCGGCGACGCCGCCCTCATCCGCTCCATCGAAAACTTCGAGGACTTCCCCGAATACGGCGCCCGTCAGCTCGACGAACTCGGCTTCGCCCCCGGCGACCTCCTCATCGCCTCCACCGAAGGCGGCGAAACCCCCTGGGTCATCGGCGCCGCCGAACGCGCCGCCGCCGTCTCCGCCAATTCCCCCTGGTTCCTCTACTGCAACCCCGATGCCCAGCTCCGCGCCGCCGCCGAACGCTCCCGCCGCGTCCTCGACGACCCCCGCCTCCGCAAACTCAACCTCCACGTCGGCCCCATGGCCCTCGCCGGCAGCACCCGCATGCAAGCCAGCACCGTCCTCATGGCCGCCGTCGGCCTCGCGCTCGAACACCACGCCCACCCCGCAAAAATCGCCCCGTTTCTCGTCTCTTTCCTCGACTTCGTCCGTGCCGCCGGCTTCGCCGCGCTCGCCCCCCTCACCGCCGCCGAAGCCGCCGTGTATCAGAAAAACGAATACACCCTCTACCGCACTGTCACCACCGGCCTCACCACCCTTACCGACACCACCGAGCGCGCCCCCACCTTCTCCCTCGCCGGCTTCGAAAACGCCTTCGCTCCCGACCACCCTCCCAGCCTCACCTACCTCCACCGTCCTGGCCTCTGCCCATCGAACGCCCCCGCCGCCTGGCGCGCCCTCCTCCTGCGCGAACCCCGCACCCTCGAATGGCCTGGCCTCGAGAAACTCACCCACCGCGCCTGGCTCCTCGGCTACGACTTCTCCGACCGCGTCCTCGCCCGCCGTTTCGCCAAAACTGCCCAACTCGAAACTCGAAACTCGAAACCCGAAACTCATCCCTCCAATTTTGCCCACCACATCTTCCTAGTCGAAATCGAAAACAACACCGTCCACCTCGCTTTCGACGACCTCACCCTCCGCCTTCCAACTCCCCCAGGCGGCCTCCTCGCCGCCCACCTCTACCTGAAACTCCTCCTCAACGCCCACTCCACCGCCCTCATGGCCCGCCTCGGCCGCTGCCGCGGCAACCTCATGACCTACGTCCGCCCCAGCAACCTCAAGCTCATCGACCGCGCCGCCCGCTACGCCCGCCACCTCTGGCGCGCCGAAACCGGCACCGACATCCCCTACGAAACCACCATCCGCGCCCTCTTCGCCATCCGCCCCAACCTCGCCCCCGACCAACCCGCCGTCCTCCGCATCCTCGAGCAACTGCGCCCCAACTCACGCTAATCCCGCCTTCTCTTTTCGCGTCGATTCGCCTCACTCATTCGCGTTCCCTCTTTCCCTTCCCTTTGCGTCTTTGCGCCCTTTGCGCGAGTACTCTTCTCTTCTTTTCTTTTCTTTTCTTTCGCATCTTCGCGGCAAGCCATCCTTGCTCTTCTGTTTTGCGCCTTCTGCGTTTTTTGTGGTTCATCCTCTTTTCTTCCCTTCGCTCACTTCGTTCCTTCTGTAAAAACTCTTCTATTTCTCTCCTCCCCGCAAAATCCACGCGTTCGCCACCGTGATCCCGCTCAACATCGCCCCCGTGATCCCCAAAAATCCCTGGTCCGTCCCGCATACGAACAAATTCGCCAGGTGCGTCCGCCCATCCCGCGCCTTCCGCGTCGCCCCGTAAATCGCCCCCGCCAGGTGCCCCGTGAAATGCACCACCGTCCGCGGCGTGAACATGTCGTGCCCCGTCACCCGATCGTGGAACGATCGCCCTGAGCCTGCTTGCCCTGAGCTTGTCGAAGGGGTCGAAGGGCCGCCCACTTTCGGCAAAAACTTCAGCGCCTCCGCCAGCAACACCTCCCGCCACCGATCCTTCTCCGCCACGTACGCCTCCGCATCGCCCGCCGCCGCCATCCACCGCTCGTAATTCGCCAGCGCTGTCACCCGCAAAATCCCCTCCGGCAATTGCCGCCCGCCGCTGTACCGGTAATTGTTCGGCAAACAAATCACCCCGCTGCGCGGATCCACCAGCGCCTCCGGCCGCGCGTACGTCAGCCGCTCGGCGTCGTTGAAAAACACGATCGTCTCGTCCCACCCCAGCGCCTGCGGCTGCCCCGCAAACATCGTGATCGTCTCCACAAACGCCAGCCGCCCCACCGCCTCCGCGCCCGCCTCCGCCAGCTGGTCGTCACACAGCCGCAGCGTCTCCACCAGTCCCGCCGACGACACCACCTGCTCCGCCGTCAACACCGCGCCGTCATCCAATAAAATCTCCCGCACCCGTCCCTCTTTCACCCGCAGCTTCGCCACCCCGCACTGCATCCTCCGCTCCCCGCCCGCCTCCCGGTATTTCTCCGTCAGCGCCCGGATGATCCGCCGCACGCCCTCAAACGGCCGCGCAAACCCTTCGTGAAACAACGCCTGCCACATGATGCAAAACTGCCCCCACTCCATGTCCCGCTCCTGCGCGCTCCCGTAATACATCAACGGCAGCAGCAGCATGTCCGTCAAAACCGCGTCCCGCAAAAATTCCCCGATCACCGCCCGCGCTGACTTCGGCGCCGCGTCCAGCGCCACCGCCTCGCTCCCCGCCGCCCGCACCGCCGCATCCAGCCGCCGGAAATTGTCGATCTCCAGCGGAAACACCCGCGCCACTTCCCCCTCCAATACCGCGAAATCATTCGTGAACCGCAAACCCTCCCCCGGCCACGCAATCCGCGACCCCTTCTGCTCTGACAGGTCAAAATCCTCCCGTGTCAGCCGCAACTGCCGCAGCAGCTTCGTCAACGGCGCCCCCTTCGCCCGCGGCCCCGGCGGCACAAAATTCGTCATCGCGTGCAACCCCACGTCATGCTTCCGCCCCTCCTTGAAATAGAAACTGTTCAACCCCCCCGCCGCGTTGTGCCGCTCCAAAATCACCACCCGCTTCCCAAACATCGCCAGCCGGATCCCCGCCGCCAGCCCCGACATCCCCGCCCCGATGACGACGACATCATAATGCTCATGCGCAGGCCGGGACATAAAAGTTCACCTTACCACCTCATTGACTCTTCGCGCAAGCGCGAGACGCATTCTCAATTATCCCGTCTTCTCTTCCTCCGCGCCTCTGCGCCTTTGCGCGAGTTCTTCTTTTCTTAAATCTGTGCTAATCTGTGAAATCTGTGGATTACTCCTCCCCCTCAAAATAATCCACCCCCTGCACCCGCACCACCGTGTTCTTCGGCTCCTCCCGGAAAATAAACTTTCCGCTGTCCGGGTACTGGCACCACTCCCGCACCGGATTGTCCGCGATCACCTGGTACACCAGCTCCGTGTCCGCCGCCGCCACGATCTGGTGCGCCTCCATCGGCTTGAACACAAACGCGTCCCCCGGCCCCACCTCCGTCCACCCGCCTGCATCGCGCACCTTTCCCCGCCCCGAAATAATCAAGTACAACTCCCACTGCGCCGAATGCGCATGGTACGGACACCGCGCCGCCCCCGCCGGCAGCCGCGCCACCGTCAAGTCAAACGGATGCCGCAGGTTCAAATCCGTCGCCCCGTCCACCCGCCCCAGCGCCACCGACACCTCCTTCGAATACGCCTCGAATTTCCTCTTCGGCGACTTCCGCTCCGACTCCGGCACGTCCTTGAGATTTACCTTCTTCATAAATCCCCTGCTTCTTCTTCGCGCGCTTCGCGTCCTTCGTGGTAAATCTCTTCCTTCTATCTCACTTCACAAACTTCGGCAGCAAATACTCCGCGCAACTGTCCAGCGTCGCCAGCTTCCCGTAGTCCGCCTCCGGCACCTCGATCCCGTACTTCTTGCGCAGTTCCATCACGATGTCCAAAAAGTCCATCGAATCCAGCTCCACCTGGTCGCGCAGCTTCAGCTCCGGCTTGATCCCGCTCAAGTCCTCGTCCGGCGCGATTTCCGCGATGATCGAAAGCACGATCTTTTTGACATCCTCGTGGGTGGTGACGGTGGCGATGGGCATGATGTTTTTAAAATTCGGGGTTCCGATATTTTCGCGTGTGAATGAAATTAATCGGCATGCCGCGTCACCACGAGCGCCGAGTTGATCCCCAGCATGCCAAAGGAATTGTTTAAAATCGCGCGCACCCGGCGAGCGTTCACCGGGTGCTGCACGACCAGATTAGGCAATTCGCACGCCGGGTCAAGATTATCCAAGTTGATGGTGGGGTGAATGATGCCGTCCGCCAGGCTCGGCAAATTCCCCGCCAGCTCCAGCGCCCCCGCCGCCCCCATCGCATGCCCGATGAAACTCTTAGTGTTGTTATAGTGCGTCCCCGCGCACCCCGCGAACACCGTCCGCAGCGCCTCGCACTCCTGCGCGTCCCCCTGCGGCGTCGCCGTCGCGTGCGTGGACACCAGGTCAATGTCCCCCGGCTCCAGCCCCGCCCGCGCAATCGCCGCGTTCATGCACTCCACCTGCCGCTCCGGATTCGGCAGCACCGCGTCCGTCGCATCCGAGTTCAACCCATACCCCGCCACCTCCGCGATGATCCGCGCTCCCCGCGCCCGCGCGTCGCTCAACCGCTCCAAAATATACAGCGCCCCCCCCTCCGCCACCACGATCCCGTTCCGGTCCCGGTCAAACGGCCGCGACGCCTTGTTCGGATCCTCATGATGCGCCAGCGCTCCCTGCGCCTTGAACCCCGCGAAAATCCCGAACGTCTGGATGCTCTCGCTCACTCCGCCCGCAATCGCCACATCCACCTCGCCCAGCCGCAACATCTGCGCCCCCTGGATCAACCCCGCGTTCCCCGCCGCGCACGCCGCCCCGATTGTGTAATGCGGCCCCGTGATCCCCAAATTGATCGTCACCTCGCCCGCCGGATTGTTCGCCACCGTCCGCGGGTTGTGATGGTGCGTCCAGAACTTCGTGTCGTAGTTGAATTTCGAAATATTATACACCTCGTTCTCCGTCTCCACGTTCCCATGCTCCGTGATCCCGACATATACCCCCGTCCGCGCCCGGTCCATCCCCGCCAGATTCAACCCCGCGTCCGCCAGCGCCTCCCGCGCGCAATAAATCGCCACGCTCCCCGCCCGCGTCCCATTCCGCACCTCCTTGCGCTTCTGGTGCTTCAACGCGTCGAAATTGCACACCCCCGCAAACACCTCGCCCATGTACCGCATCGGGATCCGCTGGATGTTCGGCCGCCCCGCCAGCAAGTTCCCCCGAAACTCCGCCAGACTGTTCCCATTCGGCGCCGTCAACCCCACCCCCGTGATCACCACCCGCTCCCGCGCATCCCTCACCCGCACCCGCACACGCGCCGCCCCCGCCGCACCCGGCGCCACGCTCTCATTCGACTTGGAAAACGATTCAACCACGCAATTTCAGCTTATGGGGAAATTTTGGTTCTACCACAACCCCCTGCCCAAGGAAGCCTTTTCTGCATGCCGCCCATGCCAAATTCCGCCGCCTTTCATCCTTCATCCCTCCGCCTTCATCCTTCTCTCAATGCCCCGGCGCGTCATCCAAATCCCCCGGCTTCAATAACGGCGTAAACAGCGACTTGTTCGTCGCCTTCATGTACGCCTCCTTCGGCTCGATCGTCCCGTCCTTCAGTCGCCCCATCAAACTCG
>JBEKZN010000101.1:0-6007 GCA_049509815.1 Opitutales bacterium | reverse complement strand
ACGAGCGGGTGAAGGGGCAGATTGACATGGAGTCCATCCGGAGCCGCGAGCGCGTGAGCCGGCACGATGTGAAGGCGCGGATTGACGAATTTTGCGCACTGGCCGGTCACGAGCAAATCCACAAGGGTTTGACTTCGCGCGATCTGACCGAGAGCGTGGAGCAGCTGCAGGTTTATCGGGGGCTGGAACTGGTGCGCAAAAAGGCGGTCGCGGCGCTGATTGCGCTGAGCCGCCGGGCGGGGGAGACGAAGCACGTCCTGCTGACGGCGCGCACGCACAACACGCCCGCGCAGTTGACCACGGTGGGCAAGCGGCTGGCGATGTTCGGGCAGGACATGCTGCTGGCGATTGAGACGCTGCATCAGTTGATCGAGCGCTACCCGGCGCGCGGGCTCAAGGGGGCGGTGGGCACGCAGTTGGATCAGTTGACGCTTTTTCGGGGCGATGTAGCGAAGGTGATCGAACTCGAGGCACGGATGCTGGAGCATTTGGGGATGCCGCGGTCGTTGATGGCGTCGGGGCAGGTTTACCCGCGGAGCCTGGATTTTGCAGTCGTCAGCGCGTTGTACCAGATGGGCAGCGGGCCGTCGAGTTTCGCCAAGACGCTGCGGCTGATGGCAGGGAACGACCTGGCGGGGGAGGGTTTCGCGCCGGGGCAGGTGGGTTCGTCGGCGATGCCGCACAAGATGAACGCGCGCAGTTGCGAGCGGGTGAACGGGCTGCATGTGATTTTGCGCGGGCATTTGACGATGGCCGAGGGGCTGGCCGGCGACCAGTGGAACGAGGGGGATGTCTCGTGCTCGGTGGTGCGGCGGGTGTTCCTGCCGGACAGTTTTTTTGCGATGGATGGGCTGCTGGAGACGTTCCTGACGATTTTGGAGCAAATGGAAGTGAACACGGCGATGGTGGAGCGCGAGTTGCGGCAGAGCCTGCCGTTTTTGGCCACGACGACGATTTTGATGGAGGCGATCAAGGCGGGGGTTGGGCGCGAAACGGCGCACGAGGTCATCAAAGAGCACGCGGTGGCAACCTCGCGGTCCTTGCGGGCGGGGCGGATTCACGAGAACGATTTGTTCCACCGGCTGGCGGGCGATCCCCGACTGGGGTTGGATGAGGCGACGTTGGAGCGCATCGGGCGGGAAGTGCGCCAGCACGCGGGGGCCGCAGGCGTGCAGGTGGACTGGTTTGTGCGCGAGGTGCTGCCGTGGCGGGAGCGTTTTCCGGAGGCGGCAGAGTTGAAGCCGGAGCCGATTTTGTGACGGAGCGGTGAAGTCGGCACAGCGGACTACCGCAACCCTGAGCGGGGGTGGCTTTTGAGGTTGCCAACGGGAGATGGCGTCTCCACATTCTCCATCTTCACTCCATTTTTCTACCTTATATGGCAGACGAAATCACCGGCAATCTCCTCGTCGCCCAGAGCGGCGGCCTCACCTCCGCGCTCAACGCGAGCCTCGCGGGCGTAGTCACCGAGGCACTCAACCACGGCTGCGTGGAAGAAATTTACGGGGGCCTGCACGGCGTCCAAGGGCTTCTGCAAGAGGAGCTTATCGATTTGGCCGAGGAGTCGCAGCAAAACATCCGCGGGCTGCGCTACACGCCGGGGGCGGCGCTGGGCACGACGCGGTTCAAGCTTACCAAGGAGCAGGACTTGGAGCGTCTGCTGGCGATGTGCGAGGCGCACAACATCCGGTTTTTCACCTTCATCGGCGATCTCGAGGCGATGCAAGTCGCGGCGCGGCTGCACGAATTGGCGGAGGCGCGGGGGTATGCGCTGCGAGTGGTGGGCATTCCGAAGGCGGTGGACAATACTTTGGGCGTGACGGACCATTGCCCGGGCTACGGGAGCGTGGCGAAGTACATTGCGACGCTGGTGCGCGAGCTGATCATCGAGCACGAGGGTTCGAGCCATCATGATTTTGTATCCATTCTGGAAGTCGGCGGGCGCAACACGGGCTGGATCGCGGCCGGCTCCACGCTAGCGCGGCGCAAGAACCAGCTCGATGATCCGCCGCACATCGTGGTGCTGCCGGAAGTGCCGTTGAACCCGGAGCGGTTCATCGAGGCGGTGCAGGCGACGCTCAAGCGCCAGCGGTTTTGCCTGATCGTGGTGGCCGAGGGCATTGTGGACCAGAATGGCAACTACGTGGGGGCATCCAACCAGGCGAAGGACGCTTTTGGCCAGCAGACGTTCGGCCACGCAAGCGAATACCTGCGGCTTTTGGTCGAGCAGCAGCTCGGGGTGCGGGTGCGCGCGGCGAAACTGGGCCTGACCCAGCGCGTGGCGGGGCATTGCGCGTCGCTGACGGACACCGACGAGGCGTATTTGTGCGGGCAGGCGGCGGTGCGCGCGGCGGTCGCGGGCGAATCGGGCAAGATGGTGACGCTGGTGCGCGGCGACTCGGATCATTACAGCAGCGAGACCGGACTGGTGCTGCTGGCGGACGTGATAGCGGCCGGGCTCAAGCCGTTTCCGCCGACGTGGATCAACGACGACGGGCTGAGCCTGAGTTTCCAGTATGCGAAATACGCGCTGCCGCTGATCCAGGGCGAAGTGAAGCTGCCGTTTGAAAACGGCGTGCCGAAGTTCGTCACCCTGACGCGCAGCCCGGTGGGCCGGAAGCTGGAGAGCTACGTACTGGAGCAAACGTAGTCTGGACGAGGCGGGAGCCTACGGAGGGCGCGTTCAACGGCGCGAGCGAGACCGAGTTGGGCAAACTCGCGCAGGGGCGCGACGAGTGGGCGTGCGCGGAATTATTTCCAGAACGGCCAGATCTTGAAGAAATCGAGGAAGAAGATGGCGGCGACGACGTAGCCGGCGGCGGGGAAGCTGCGGGGTTTGCCGAGGGCGAGCGCGAGGAGCGCGGCGCAAATCAGGCCGAGGCCCAGGCCGTCGGAGATGCTGAAGGTGAGGGGAATGGCGAGGAGCGTGAGCACGGCGGGCGCGGCGGTGGCGAAGTCCCCGAGTTGAATTTCCGCCACGGGTTGCATCATGAGGATGCCGACGACGACGAGCGCGGGCGCAGTCGCGGCGGCGGGGATGCTGAGAATCAGCGGGGTGAAAAACAGTGCAAGCAGCATGAGCGCGGCGGTGGTGAGCGAGGTCAGGCCGGTGCGGCCGCCGGCTTCGATGCCGGCGGCGGATTCGATGTAGCAGACGACGGTCGAAGTGCCAAAGAGAGCGCTGAGAATGGTGGCCAGAGAGTCCGCTATGAGCGCGCGGCCGGCCCGCGGCAGGCGGCCCTCGGAGTCGAGCAGGCCGATGCGTTTGGCGAGGGCGATGAGCGTGCCGAGGTTGTCGAAGAGGTCCACAATCAGGAGCGTGAGAATGATGGGGAGGGCGTTGAGGAACGCGGGCCAGTTTTCCAGGAAGTGAAAACGCAGGTGCAGGAAAATCGGGGCGGGCGAAGCCGGCCGGGAAACGAGCGAGGAGGGCAGCACGGTGACGGTCTGGCCGGCGCCCGCGGAGACGAAGAGTCCCGCGAGGGTGATGGCGAGCATCCCAAGCACGATGGCGCCGGGGGTTTTGCGCGCGACGAGCCAGGCGGTGAGCACGATGCCCGCAAGGCAGAGCGCGGGCGCGCCGTGGGACAAGTCGCCGGCGCGCACGAAAGTGTCGGGGTCGGCCACGATGACGCCGCCGTTTTTCAAGCCGATGAAGGCGATGAACAGGCCGATGCCGCCGGCGATGGCGAGCTTGAGCGAGAGCGGGATGGCTTCGATGATTTTTTCGCGGACGCCGGTGACGGAGAGGAGCAGAAAGAGCAGGCCGTTGATGAAGACCATGCCGAGGGCATCGGGCCAGGGCACGCCGTTGAGGCCGCAGATGGTGAAGGCAAAGTAGGCGTTGATGCCCATGCCGGGGGCGAGGGCGATGGGGTAGTTGGTGAGAAAGGCCATCAGCGCGGTGGCAAAGGCGGCGGTGAGGCCGGTGACGGTGACGAGGGCGGGCGCGGGCATGCCGCTGGCGGCGAGGATGGAGGGGTTGACCGCGAGGATGTAGGCCATCGCGGCAAAGGTGGTGAGGCCGGCCTGGAGTTCGCGGGGGACGGTGGTGCCGTGCTGGCGGAGCAGGAAGCGGGCGGCGAGCATGAAGAAAACTTTTTGGCGCATCGGGCAGGTCTGCGCAACGCACGAATTTGGCGTTGCGGCCTTGCCAGCCGAGCGGCGGTGGCTTATGGATAGCGCACCATGATGGAAACATCGGCCAACGCCTCGACGGACTCTCCGCCGGCAAAACCCCAGGGCGCCACGCCCACGCCTTCGACGCTGAATCCGCCGACGAGCACGGTGGGCAAGCTGGCGGCGAAGTTCATCGACTGGGTGGAGACGCAGATTATCCGGGACTCGGTGCACGGCAACCCGCCGGTGTACGACAGCAAGCTGTTTCCGTGGGTGGCGGAGATTGAGACAGAGTGGAAAAAAATCCGCGCCGAGCTGGATGAGGTGCTGAAGCGGCGCGACGAATTGCCGGCGTTCCACGAGCTGACGAAGGAAGTGGCGACAATCACGACCGACCAGATGTGGAAGACGTTTTTGTTTATCGGGTACGGGGTGGAGTCGGAGGTAAATTTGAAAGCGTGCCCGGAGACGGCGCGGCTGTTGAAAAAAATCCCGGGACTGAAAACGGCGTTTTTCTCGATTCTGTCGCCGACGAAGCACATTCCGGCGCATCGCGGGCCGTACAACGGGGTGCTGCGCTACCACCTCGGGCTGATGGTGCCGGAGCCGAACGAGAATGTGCGCATCCGGGTGCACGACCAGATTTGCCACTGGAGCGAGGGCAAGACGCTGGTGTTCGACGACTCGTTCAACCACGAGGTGTGGAACGACACGAACGGGACGCGGGTGGTGCTGTTCGTGGATTTTGTGCGGCCGTGCCGTTTCCCGGCGGGTTTCATCAACTGGCTGGTGCTGAGCCTGTCGGTGTTCACGCCGTTCATCCGCGAGGCGAACGACAACCAGAAGAACTGGGAAAAGAAATTTTACACGCGGCGGTGAGCAGGGCGGATTGGAATCAAAGCAAATACACCTTGAAAGATTTCCAATTTTGAATCACTATAAGGGCATGAAACCGCTGGAAAAGTACAAGCAAAACGCGATGCAACGCGCCGAAATCATTCCTATGGACGGTGGCGAAGGGTATGTGGCGCGGATTCCGGGCTTTAAGGGGCTTTTTGCCACCGGCGAAACGAAAACTAAGGCTCGCGCGGAATTACATTCGGTTTTGGAAGGTTGGATTGAGTTGTCGCTGCGTCGCGGCATGGGGTTGCCATCGGTGGACACTGCCGAGCGTGAATTGGTCGCGACTCGTTAAGCCATTCGTTGCGGCAGATGCCTCCTTCGCGAAGAATGGTTGTGAGAAGTGGGGGACCTATGGACGAACCGTGGGGGTTTGGGACGAATAGACGCATTTCGCCCTTAATCATGTATTCGTGGCGTCCACCGGAATGAGGACCATCCCAGCCGAGTTCGCGGAGGCGTCGGATAAGATCGCTGCGACTGACGGGGTGTAGACGCATGGCTATTGACCAGCCTTTCCGGCATCTTCCATCGGAAGCGCTTCGATAAACCGACTAAGCCGCGCTGCTTCGCTCGTTGTTAGGTTCAGCGGGAGCTCAAATATTGCGATAAAATCTGGACGCAAGTTGAAGGAGTGCTTCAATTGAGAAACATTCTGGTGAGTGGAGGGCTTAATAGCATCCTCCTGTGATGGTAACTTTTTACTATACCGAAAGCGCGTAGATTTGCCGCGACGACCAACAATCACCTCGCCATAACCCTCTCCAGCGAGGTATCGAAAAAAAGAAATTACGTCTTTGTACTCTAGGGAAAAATCTTGACTTTTTAGATAAGATAATAAAGCATTAGCGTCTATATGTTCATCATTTGGTCTATTTTGGATATAAACGCCCAAAGAATTGTGCCATTGCCTAAATGCGTCAATCGAAGGAAAAACTTTAATTTTCATATCGCCATAATACGAAATTTAGGCTAAAAGTCGAGCTAA
>JBEKZN010000100.1:0-6009 GCA_049509815.1 Opitutales bacterium | reverse complement strand
GGCGGGGGTGTCGGCAAAGCGGGCGGTCTGGCGGACGCGGCCGGCGACGATGCGCGCGCGCATGGCGGTGGAGGATTCGCCGGGTTTTTGGGACTGGATTTCGGTGAGGGAGAGGGCGGGGGCTTCGACGTGGAGGTCGATGCGGTCGAGCAAGGGACCGGATATCCGCGAGCGGTATTTTTGGATTTGCGGGGAGGTGCAGCGGCATTCGCGCTTGGAGTCGCCGAGGTAGCCGCAGGGGCAGGGGTTCATGGCGGCGACGAGCATGAAGGCGCAGGGGAGGGTGACTTTGCCGGCGGAGCGGGAGATGCTGACTTCGCCGTCCTCGAGCGGCTGGCGCAGGACTTCGAGGGTGGAGCGGTTGAACTCGGGCAGTTCGTCCATGAAGAGCACGCCGTGGTGCGCGAGGGAGATTTCGCCGGGGCCGGGGATGACGCCGCCGCCGAGCAGGCCGACGTCACTGATAGTGTGGTGCGGGGCGCGGAAAGGGCGCTGGAAGCAGCGGTTTTCGGGCGCGAGGGAGATGCCGGCGGCGGACTGGATGGCGAGGACTTCAAGGAATTCGTCGAGCGTGGGCTCGGGCATGAGGGTGGGGATGCGGCGGGCGATCATGCTTTTGCCGGCGCCGGGGCTGCCGACCATGAGGAGGTTGTGGCCGCCGGTGACGGCGACTTCGATGGCGCGGCGCAGGGCGTGCTGGCCTTTGACTTCGGAGAAGTCCACCAGGTGGCGCATGGGCGGCGGGCGGCGAAACGGGCTGGCGGCGGGGTCGAGGCGGGGGATGAATTTTTCGCCGGAGAGAAAGCGGGCGGCTTCGTCGAGCGAAGCGACGGGGTGGACGGGGATGTTTTCGACGAGGGCGGCTTCCTCGGCGGTGGCGGAGGGCAGGAGCACGCCGGCCTTGCCCAACTGGCGCGCGAGCAGCGCGAGGGCGAGGCCGCCGGCGACAGCGCGGGTGCGGCCGGAGAGGCTCAACTCGCCGGCGATGAGGTAATTATCGAGCTGCGCGGGCGGGAGCTGGCCGGTGGCGGCGAGCACGGCGAGCGCGATGGGCAGGTCGAAGAGGGGGCCTTCCTTGCGCAGGTCGCCGGGGGCGAGGTTGATGGTGGTCTTGGTCTGCGGGGCGCGAAAGCCGCTGTTGTGGAGGGCGGACCAGACGCGGTCCACGGATTCCTTGACGGCGACGTCGGGCAGGCCGACGAGAAAGACCTTGGGGTCGCCGGCTTCGCCGGTGTTGACTTCCACCTGCACGGAGTGGGCGTGAATCCCGAGCAGAGTCCCGGACGAGGCGACGGCGAGCATGAGCGGAATGCTCTAACAGAGAACAATCGGGGAAACCAAGCAAAAGGAAGGCGGGCGGGAGCGACAGCGGAAAGGTCTCGGCCGGTGCGGACAGACTGCAGGTGGGCCGATGGCCTGTGCAATTACCCGTTCAGAAACCCGGGTTGGTCCCGGGGTGATTTTTCCGGTCGAAGAACGCCGTCGGGTTTTTTGTTGGTGGCCGGACTTACTACTGCGTCTGCTGCTTGAGGGCGTTCATGGTGTAGTAGTCGTCGAAGCGCTTGACGCGCCAGAGGCCGTCGCGCTGTTCCAACTGCACGCGCTCGGGGAAGCTGACGGCGACGCTGCCGAAGACGCTGCTGGTGCCGGGCGGGTCGATGCGGACGGTGTGGACGGCGTCGATGGTGGCGGTGTTGCCGTCCTCGGAGTAATAGAAGGAATTGATGACGTAGTACTCGAGTTTGATCTGGCCGGATTGGAGATCGCGGGTGCGCTGGCTGGAGAAGTTGAAGGCGGCGAGGGCGCCGCCATCCCAGGCGAAGATGCGGGCGCGGTCGGGATCGTCGCGCACGAGGGCGGCGGCGAAATTCTGGTAGCAGAGGGAGGGGCGGTTGAAATGCGAGACGGCGTAGCCGTACCCGGTGTAACCGAGCAGGGCCAGCAGGAGAAATGAAATGAGAGTGCGGAAGTGCATGGGAGTTTCGCGGCGCGGGTTGGGCAGGCGCGGCGAGGATGATGCAACTATAACCGCGCGGGGCGCGAACGCACGCCGGAGCGCGCGGGGAAGGCGCGATTTACATCGGCTTAACCCGTTCTTGACGCCCGCTTTACGAGCGGGGCATTACTTCACAATTTTTTCGCGAATGCGGGCGGGGAGCTGGTCGTCGATCTCGATGGGATCCGGCTCCTGCATGCGCAATTTCAGGTTCTTAATCGTCACTTTGTTGACTTTCACTTCGTTGGAGCCGAAGACGAGGGCCAAAGTTGCACCACATTTTTCCGCCGCTTCAAACTGTTTTTGCATTTTGCCCTCCTTGAAAGAGTAATCAACGCTCAGACCGGTGGCACGCAGTTGCGCGACGACTTTGAGGGCGGTGGGGCGTTCGTCGGCTCCGCCGATGACGATGTAAATATCGGGAGGTTCCACGCCGCCGAGCGGGCGTTTTAATTCGGAGAGCAGATCGCCGACGGTGACGTCGCCGATGGCGAAGCCGACGGCGGGCAGGTCGGGCCCGCCAAGTTTTTGGATGAGGTTGTCGTAGCGGCCGCCGCCGGCGAGGGCGCGCGCGGTGCCGACGGTTCGGAAGGCTTCGAAGACGAAGCCGGTGTAGTAGGCGAGGCCGCGGACGATGCTGAGATCTTGTTTGACGAACGAAGCGACGCCTAATGAACGCAAGCGCATCTCCAATTCATTCCATTCAGCTATGCGGGGAAGGGATGCAGATGTGGAACTAATAGCAGGGTATGCCCAGGTTCTACCCGTGGGGCCGATGGAACTTGTATTGCGCCGAAACTCCGCAATTTTCGGGAAGGCTTCTTCAGTGCTATTCTTAAAGAAAGGTCGGAGTTTGTTTTTCAGGACACTTTCTTCTTCGCGTTCCCATTTATCAACAATTGTGAGCACTTCAGGAATATCAGTCTCGTTCAATCCGAGATCGGTCAAAAACAAAAACCATATTTTTCGGTCGCTTACGCGGACTTCGAAATCGCCTTCCTTGAGGCCGCAGGATTTTAGGGATTCCACTAGGAGGGCGATGCACTCGGCGTCGGCGGCGGGGCCGGGTTCGCCGAGGATGTCGGCGTTGAATTGGTAGAAGGAGCGGAGGCGGCCTTTCTGGGGTTTTTCGTAGCGGAATTGTTCGCCGATGCTGAACCACTTGAGTGGGCGGCGGAGGGAGCCGGCCTTGGCGGCGACGAGGCGCGCGAGGGAGGGGGTCATTTCCGGGCGGAGGGCGACTTTGCGGCCGCCTTTGTCCTCGAACTCGAAGAGTTGGGAGCGGATTTCCTCGCCGGATTTTTCGAGGTAGAGTTCGAGGGGCTCGAGGACGGGGGCGTCGTACTCGACGAAGCCGGAGCGGCGCGCGGCGGCGCGCCAGGCCTGGAAGAGGGCATTGCGGGCGGCGCAGTCTTCGGGATAAAATTCGCGAAAACCGGGCAGGCTCTGGAAATTGCTCATGAAATGAAAATGCCGAAGGCGGGGATCAATGGGGCCTTCCCGCCAACAACGAATGTCTGAAGGCGGCGTCGCGGCGGTGGCGCGGACGCCCGCGGAAAGGGTCGCAGCCCGCGAGGCGAACTACGGCGTGGCGCCGGGCGCGAGGCTGTTGAGGTCGAGTTTCTTGAGCTCGGCCTTGAGCTCCTTGCCGGCCTTGAACTTGATGACGGCGCGGCGCGGGATGATGACGTCCTTCTCGGGTTTGTTGGGGTTGCGCCCGACGCGGCTTTGGCGTACTTGGACTTCAAAGACGCCAAAGTTGCGGAGCTCGACGTTTCGCCCTTGCGCCAGGGCTTGGGCGATGACATCCAAGGCCATCTGCACCGTGTCGCGAACTTCCTTTTGCGGAAAATTCGCTTTATCGTATATTGCCAGAACAATGTCTCGTTTGGTCAAATTACCAGGCATGGTCTCCTCCGGTCGCCGCGCCCGAGGGCGCGAAGGTGAAAGTTCTTTGCCGTGAGATACTTCCGCATATGGCCCTACCTGTCAAACCGTTTTATCCCATGAGTTCCGACGGCCCGCGCAACCCTTTGGAAGAGCTGCAGCGCCAGTTGCAGGAGTGGCTGCGCAGCGGTGGCCGCGCCGGCGCAGCACCGGAGCACCCGTTTGCGACTGGCGAGAGCCCTCCGCCGGAGGCGCCGCCACCGGCGCGGGATTCCGAGCCGGAAGCGGAGACGTTGCGGCGCATCCGGGAGTTTTCGTTCAAGCCGCGGGAGATTCGGGACTACCTTAACCGGTTCGTGGTCAAGCAGGATGAGGCGAAGAAGGTGCTGTCGGTGGCGATTTGCGACCACTTCAACCATGTGCGGCATTGCCTGGAAAAGCCCGATGCGCGCGATCGGGACTACAGCAAGCAAAACATCCTGCTGCTCGGGCCGACGGGAGTGGGGAAGACCTACCTGATGCGGACGATTGCGCGGCTGATCGGCGTGCCGTTCGTGAAGGCGGACGCGACGAAGTTTTCCGAGACCGGCTACGTGGGCGGGGACGTGGAGGACTTGGTGCGGGACCTGGTGAAGGTGGCCGGCGGGAGCACGGAACTGGCGCAGTACGGCATCATCTATATAGATGAGATCGACAAAATCGCGTCGGAGCACGGGCACGGCGGGCGGGATGTGTCGGGCCGGGGCGTGCAGATCAATTTGCTCAAGCTGATGGAGGACACGGAGGTGAACCTGGTGTCGGCGACAGACATGATGGGGCAGATGCAGGCGATGATGGAGTACTCGCGCGGGGCAAAGAAGCCGCGCAAGCGCACGCTGAGCACGCGGCATATTTTGTTCATCGTGTCGGGGGCGTTCGACAAGCTGGGCGAGATGGTGCAGAAGCGGCTGGACCACGGGCGCATCGGCTTCGGCAGCGAGAACGCGGCGACGCGCGAAGTGCACGAATACCTGCGGCACGCGGAGACGTCGGACTTCATCAAGTACGGGTTCGAGCCGGAGTTCATCGGGCGGCTGCCGGTGCGGGTGGCGTGCGAGGCGCTGCGGGCGGACGACCTGGCGCAGATTCTGGTGTCCAGCGAAGGCTCGATTCTGAGCCAGTACCGCGAGGATTTCCAGGGCTACGGGATTGATTTTCGGATCACGGCGGAGGCGATCCAAGAAGTCGCGCGCCGGGCCGACGCGGAACGAACGGGGGCGCGGGGTTTGCTGACGGTGCTGGAGCGGGTGTTTCGCGACATCAAGTTCCACCTGCCCTCGACCGGGGTAAAAGGCTTTGAGGTGACGGACGAGACCATCCGCGATCCGGCGGGCGCGCTGCAAAAGTTGCTGGCCGACCACTCGCATCTGCAACTCGGCGCGCTGATGGCCGACATCGACCGGTATGCCGAGGCCTTTGCGCGCGAGCACGGCATCAAGCTACTGTTTGATGATGACGCCCGCGAAGTGCTGGCGGCCGAGTCGCTTTCGCGGGATCAGACGATCCGGGCGCTGTGCCAGCAGAAGTTTCGCGACTACCAGCACGGGCTCAAGATCATCGCGCGCAACACGGGGCAGGAGAGCTTTACGATCTCGCGCGCGGCGGCTCAGAACCCGGATGCGGAGCTGTCGAAGTGGGTGGTGGAGAGCTTTGCGCGGACGGGTCCGGCGAAGAAGGAAGAAATTTAGTGGGAACTTGAATGATCACCCTCCTGGCATTCAAGCGATTGCGTCTGCGCGGAGGTTGTACGATTGTCCAGGTTGAGGAAGTCAAACATCCGCTGCGTGATGCCTTGGGGAGGGAGGCGACCGCGCTAACGAGCATCCACGGCACGCGATTGTCCGTTCTGATTAGCGCGGGACTGAGTCCGCGTGACTTATCGGTGACGCTGTACCACGAGGTGCTCGAAGCTGTTGCGGTGGCCAGCGAGGATCCGCCGATAACGGTGATGGAATTCAACGAGGGGGATTTCGAGCGCGCGGCGCAAATGATGCATGATCGGTTGGGTGAGGCTTCGCCGGCCAACCTAAACCGCATGTTGCAATTGCACGGTTTTCCTGAAAAATGACGACATGAGAACCGGTCAA
>JBEKZN010000010.1:0-12368 GCA_049509815.1 Opitutales bacterium | reverse complement strand
GGACGTTGGCGGGGCGCCAGCGGGCTTGGACGGAGGCTTCGCTGAGGAGGCGGGTGCCATCGGGGGCGAGGCCGCCGGAGAGTTCGAATTGGAGCCAGGCGGCGAGGTCGCGGGCGGAGGCGCGCAGGCCGTTGGCGGGGGTGAGAGCGCCGACGGTCGGGGGAGTGGCCGGGAGGGGGACCCAGAGGTTGGCATCGCTGAAGGTGTGGCCGACAGCTTCGTCGCCGTTGGGATCGGGCGGATCGTAGGTGGCGCGCTTCATGCCGAGGGGGTCGAAGAGCTGGGTTTTGACGAGGGCGGTGTAATTGGCGGGAAGGGAATCGGTGGCGTCGAGGATGTGGTCGGCGGCCATGGTGGCGAGGTAGCCGGCGGCGGAGGCGCTGGCTTCGCTGTAGCTGAAGGCGGAGCCGGGTTGGGCGAGGACGGGGATTTGTTTGAGGCAGGCGAAGAGGTCGGGTACGGTGGAGTGGGGCGGGGCAACGAGGTGGTCAACGTAGTCGGGGATGCCGGCGGTCATCTGGAGGAAGTCGCTGAGGGTGGCGTTGCGGGAGGCATCGGGGTCGGCGAGGTAGAAGTCGCTCCAGCAACGGCGGGCGGGCTGGTTGAGGTCGATGACGCGGGCGTCGGCAAGCCGGGCGAGGAGAAGGGAATTAAGGGCCTGGGAGATGGGGCCGAGGGCGAAGCGGGTGTCGGGCGAGACCAGGTCGGTGGCGCCAGTGTCGTTGTCGGTAGTGACGCGGGTGCCGAAGCCTTCGAGGAGGAGGGTGTGGCCGGGTTGGACGAGGGCGATGGCGAGGCCGGGGAGGTGGATTTCGCCGCGGGCTTGGCTGAGGTAATCGCGGAAATCGGCGATTTGGGCGGGAGACAGTGAGATAGGAGCAGAGAAAGCGGGGATGGTCGGGGAAGGAGTTGAAGGGGCGGATGCAACTGAGGGGGAAGAAGAAGGGTTGTCGGTGGGTGCGGTGGATTGGGCAGAGAGGTTCGATGCGGCCAGAGCCGCGAGGAGCACGGCGATGGCCTGAAAGACGGAGGAAATCCTTGGGCGCATGCTAGTAAATGCGTTGGGGGATTTTGGGCTGGGAGGTGACATTGACGTCGCCGAAGGCGGCTTTTTCGGGGACGGGAAGGTCGGCGAGCGTGGCTCCGCTTTTGGAAAAGACTTGGGCGACTTTTTTGGTTTCGGTGCCGAAGACAAAGACGAGGCTGTCCACTTCGGGGTTGTCCCACCAGGCGCCGTCGGGCAGTTCGAGGGTGTCGTATTCGGTGCCCTGGGTGGGGATGATGGCGTCGGAGATGTCGGCAGGACCGCGGCCGGGGACGACGACGAAATAGAAGATGTCGGTGCGGCCGGGGTTGGAATAGGGCGGCTGGCCGACGGATTTAAGGAGCTGGTGGTTTTTATCGAAGGCGTACCACTGGCCGGAGAGGGCGGCGGCGGGCAGGGCGACTTTGATGCGGAGGGCGAGGCGGAAGAAGTCGTGCGCGGAAGAGTGGTCGCCGGAGAGGGGGAGAAGGCGGGTGACGCCCGCGATTTCAAAGAGGTCGGAGGGATTTTTCTCGGGGTAGAGTTCCTGGGCGGAGAAGTCGGAGTATTTTTCGGCGTCGAGCTTGTCGTGTTCGGGGAAACTGAAATCGCGCCAGGAGCCGGAGGGGTAAACGATGGAGACGGGGCGGTAGTCGTTGCCGGCGACGACGACGATGTAGGTGGCGGTGCGGGAGGCGGGTTCCTGCAGGGGGTAGAGGACCATGTAGGTTTGGCCGATTTTGAAGTCGCCGGGGCGGATGAAGGCGGTGGTGTCGCCGTCCTGAACCATGAGAGGGCCGTCGGGCGGGACGATGGGGTATTCGCGCTGTTTGCGGTCAACGTCGTAGATGTAGAGGTTGACGAATTCGAGGGGGCCGTCGTTGTCGTTGCGCAGGGTGATGGGGATGCCGAGGAAGGCGTCGGCATAGCCTTTGCTGGCGAGCGGGCGGAGGCGCAGGACGCGAGGGGTGTCGAGGACGAAGGAGCGCCCGTAGGGGGAGAGCCGCTGGGTGGGCGGGGGCAGGGTGCCGACGTCCTTGGGCTGCTTGTAAAACCAATCGTGGATGGATTGCTGGTCTTCGGGGATGAGGTCCTGGAGCTGGAGGGTGAAGGTGCTGCCGTCGGGCCGGCGGAAGGTGATCTGGTTGTTGTAGAGGTCGGAAGGCGAAGCGTCGTAGCGGCGGCCGTCCTGGTCGGTCCAGATGCGTTCCTGGGCGCGCGCGGCGGGGGCGCCGATGAGGAGCAGCAAGGCAGCACCCGCGGAGAAGGCGCGGAGGCAGGTGTTCAGGCCGCGGGGCCAGCGCATTGCCGATGACATTCGCCTGCGAGGTTTGGCGGGCTGGGAGCCGAGCTGGGCGGGCGGGTGGGCGGGATCAAGCCGGCTTGTCGGTGGGGGCACTGGCGGGCGTGGGGGAAGAGGCGGGAGCGCTGGAAGCGGGAGGGGGCGGGGGAAGCTGTTTTTTGCGTTCGTCTTCATCCATGGCGGCGCGGAAGTTGTCTTCGACATCGGAGGCGGCTTTTTTGAATTCGCGGAGGGACTTGCCAACGGAGCGGGCCAGCTCGGGGAGGCGCTTGGCGCCAAAGAGGAGGAGAACGACAAAAAGGATGACGATGATCTCCGGGGTGCTCCAACCGAAGGCCAGCATGGGGGATAGTGACACCATGAGCGTAGTATCGTTGCTTTTGCGCAATCTGTAAACCTCAAATCAGCGGTTTATTTGGGGTGCAGGCGGAGCGGCGGGCAAGTTGAGGAACGGGGAGTATCAGGACAAAGTCGCATCCGCAGGCCCGGTCTTGCGGGAGGCGTGGAAAAGTGATAAGGAGGGGGTTGTCGGAAGGCGAGTTTGGGCGGAGGGGTCTTATAGTTTTCCGGCGTTTTTTATGAGTACCACACCGGCCAAGCCGATTCCAGCGCCGCGCGTCAAGGAGACGCTGCAGCGGCTGAAGCAGAACATTGGGAAGATCATCCGGGGGAAGGACGGGGTGATTGACCAGGTGCTGGTGGCGCTGGTGGCGGGGGGGCACTTGCTGCTGGAGGATTTGCCGGGGCTGGGGAAGACAACGCTGGCGTATTGCCTGGCGCGGTCGCTGGACTGCCAGTTTTCGCGGATCCAGTTCACGAGCGATTTGCTGCCGAGCGACATTCTGGGGGTGTCGATTTACGAAGAGACGTTGAAAGAGTTTGTGTTCAAGAAGGGGCCGTTGTTTGCGAACATCGTGCTGGCGGACGAGATCAACCGGACGACGCCGAAGACGCAGTCGAGCCTGCTGGAGGTAATGGACCGGGGGAAGGTTTCAATGGACGGGCAGACGTATCCGGTGGGGCAGCCGTTCATGGTGTTTGCGACGCAGAATCCGGTGGATTATGAGGGGACGTTTCCACTGCCGGAGAGCCAGATGGACCGGTTCCTGATGCGGCTGCAGATGGGGTACCCGGAGTTTGCGGACGAGCTGGCGATTTTGCAGGCGGCGACGACGCGGCGTTCGTACGATTTGCTGGACCTGCAGCCGGTGGCGACGCGGGCGGAGATTTTGGAGATCCAGCATTTCACGCCGCAGGTGTACGTTGAGGATTCAGTACTGGAATATATTTTGAAGATCGTGACGGCGACGCGGACGGAGGCGGAATTCCAGGCGGGGATTTCGACGCGCGGGTCGCTGGCGTTGAAGCTGGCGGCGCAGGCGGCGGCGCTGGCGGACGGGCGGGCGTTTGTGGTGCCGGCGGACGTGATGCAGGTGGTGCGGCCGGTGTGCGTGCACCGGCTGGGATTGCGGCGGGCGGCAACGGATTCGCTGGAGGAGCGGCGGGCGGTGGACGGGCTGCTAACGCAGATTCTGGACCGGATCGCGCAGCCGGCGTGAGGCCGGAAGAAGGTTTTTGAACAGAAGGAACCCAAGCAAGCGGAGCGGAACAAAGAGCGAACATTCATCGGGGCCGGATTTTTTAACTGTAAATTTTGTCATCATGACCACAGTGCTGATTCCTGGATCGACCCGCCGTTCGGCGGAGTGGAGCGACGCCGGTTTTTTCGCGGACCGGCTGGGGCGCACGACGAATTTCTGGCGGCTGCTGTGGTTTTTGCTGCTGCCACCGGATGCACAACGCACGACGGCGACACCGTCGGGGGTGGTGCTGATCGTGGTGGCGATGGGGATCGGGATCGCGGCGTACAACAACGCGAACAACGTGCTGTTCATCGCGCTGTCGCTGCTGTTGTCGAGTTTGGTGCTGAGCGGGCTGCTGTCGTGGTTGAATTTCCGGGGGGTGAGCTGGCGGCTGGTGCTGCCGCCGCATTTCCGGGCGGGGGAGCCGGCGCCGCTGCGGATCGAGTTGAACAACGCGAAGCGGATGGTGCCGACGTACAGTTTGATGTTCCGGGCGCGGGCGCGGCGGGACAAGGCAACACAGTCGCTTTATTTGGGGGAGCGGCTGGATCCGGGCGGGACGGCGGGGCTGGACTGGCTGTTTTCGCCGCGGCGGCGCGGGGTGGAGACGATCGAGATCGCGGGGGTGGAGTCGCAGTTTCCATTCGGTTTTTTGCGGAAGACGGCAGGCGGGGGTCTGTGGCACGAAGTGCTGGTGTGGCCGGCGCGCCAGCCGTATGAATTTCGGCCGCCGGACAGCCGGCGGTCGCATTTGACGGGGGAGGCGCAGCGGCGGCCGGGGCCGGGGGCGGATTTGCTGGGGTTGCGCACCTACCGGCCAGGGGACGCGCCGAGGTTGATGCATTGGAAGGCGAGCGCGCGGCTGGGGCAACTGGTGGTGCGGCAGACGGGGGAGGAACAGCGGGCGGGCTACTACCTCGCGCTGGACACGGCGAGCTCGGTGTGGTCGGACGCGGAGCAATTTGAGCGGCTGTGCAGTTTGGCGGCGAGCCTGGCGGAGGATCTGTTCACGGAAGGGAAGCTGCTGGGCTTTTCCATCAACGGCGAGCCGATGCAGCCGGTGCGGCGGCTGGCGGACTTGCACGGGCTGCTGGATCGGCTGGCGCGGCTGGAGCCGGTGGCGCACGCGGCGGCGCAGGTGCTGGACGGGCCGAATGTGATCACTTTCAAGCCGGGACCCCGGCTGCAAGCTTATGCATGTCTTGGCGGCGAACTCGCGGGCGCGGCTTAACGCCGAGGACCTGCACCAACTGCGGTGGTTACTGGGCCTGGGGCTGACGCTCCTGGCCTACTGGACGCTGTTGTCGCTGGACACGGGGAGCGGGCTGTGGCTGGGGGCGATGGTGGGGGTGGTGCTGGTTTGCGGGTTGTTTCCGTGGCTGCCGGGGCGGCTGCCGGGGTGGTTTTGGCGGGCGGCGGTGCCGGTGGTCGTGGTGGTGGTCGTGGGGGATTTCGTCTGGAGCCGGGCGGATGTGCTGCCGGCGCTGGTGCGGTCGGTGGCGTTGTTGACGCTGTACCGGTGCGTGCAATACCGGCGGCGGCGCGAGGATTTGCAGTTGCTGCTGTTGTGCCTGTTCATGACGGTGCTGTCGGGGGTGCTGACGTTGTCGCTGATGTTCGCCGTGCAGATTCTGCTGTTCGCGGTGCTGGCGATGGCGCTGTTGTTTGTGATCACTTTGCAGCAGGAGAGTGCGCGGCGGATGCTGACCGGGGCGGATTGGGAGCATTTCCGGTGGCGGGTGTTTTTGGGGCGGGTGCGGCAGGGTTTGGACGTGCGGATGTGCGTGCTGGCGGGGCTGCTGTTCCTGGCGATGGTGGCGACGAGCACGGTGATTTTCGTGGCGATGCCGCGGTTCAGCTTCGAGCATTCGTTCAGTTTCGCGAAGCTGAAGGGGCAGTCGGGGTTCAACGAACAAATTTCCTACGGGAATGTGGACTATCTGGAGCCGGACGACTCGGTGGCGTTCCGAGTGGACGCGCCGCTGGGGACGGTTTTGGAATCCATGCCGTACTGGCGGATGCTGGTGCTGGACGAGTACGCGGACAATTCGTTCCGGGCGTCGTACCTGGCGCGGCGGCGCTTCGACAAGACCACCACTTTTGAGACACCGTGGTTTACGGGCGACGGAGCGTCGCCGCTGCGGGCGCGGGTGGCGAATGACACGCTGGTGCCGGGCAACTGGAAATTTTACCTGGAAGGGGACGTGAGCGAATACCTGCCGGTGCTGGGGCCGTTCGCCAAGCTGACGTTCAGCGCGGCGCAGTCGTTTGAGAGGAATGATTCCGTGGAGGTGTACCGGATCGACGAGACCTCGACGAACGTGCTGGGCTACGAGATTGGGAACATGGAGTTCGGCGCCGCGATTCCGGCGAGCAACGAAGAGATCAGTTCCCTGACGAAGCCACATCCGGCGCGAACACGAGGGGGGAAGAGAGCGCCGCAATATCCGGAGACGCTGCTGGGGCTGCCGAAGGACCCGGCGGACCTGGATTATCTGCAGGCGGCGGTCGCGGAAATCCGCGGCGGGCGCGCGGACCTGAGCGAGGTGGAGTTCGTGCAGCGGGCGATTGAGTTCCTGCACCGCGACCACGCGAACTTGAACGAGGTGACGGTGAAGAGCCTGCCGGAAGGGAGCAAGCGCGACGCGCTGGTGAACTGGATGAACAGCAGGAGCGGCGGGTGGTGCGAGTATTTCGCGGGGGCGTTCACACTGCTGGCGCGGACGGCGGGCTACCCGACGCGGGTGGTGGCGGGGTACAAGGGGGCGGCGCTGAACACGATCGAGCAGTATTACGTGGTGCGCAACAGCGACGCGCATGCGTGGGCGGAGATTTTCGACGGACACGACCAGTGGCTGCGGGTGGACCCGACGCTCGGGGCGGGGAGCTTTGTCCCGGGGGCGGCGCAGGCCAGCGTACTGACGCCGATGAAATACGAGCGGGGCTGGAGCGCGCGAGTGGACAGCCTGCGGATGCTGTGGTACCGGCGGGTGATCAATTTCGACCAGACGGATCAGGCGGAGTTTGCGAGCACCATGGGTTCATATGGGAAGTGGTTCATGGGCGCGCTCCATGACCGATTCGTGAGCTATGGGAATTGGATGATGAAGTGGCTCGAGGCGCCGCTGGCACAGCGGGAGCGGGAGATTTGGCCGCTGGTGCTGGCGGCGGGGCTGGCGCTGCTGTTGCGGAGGCGGGTGCAGGACTGGTGGCTGCGGCGGAGCGCGCACGGCTGGCTGGCGCGGTTCAACCACGGTCCGCCGGTGCGGCGGAGCGCAGGGCGGTGGCTGGCGCAGTTCGAGCCAGCGTGGCAAGGTTGGGGATCGGCGCGGCCGGCGCCAGCGCGGGCGTTGTGGGAGGGGGCGCGGCTGGATTTGCTGGCGCTGCGGTACGGGCCGTTGGAGCAGATGCCGGATCCGGTGGAGGCGTTCGGGAGGGCGCGGGCGCTGGTGCGGGAGGCGCGGCGCGAACGTTCCCGCTGGCGGAGTGGGAAAAAATAAGGCAGGGTGGGGCCATGCCCACGCTGGTTTCCTGGAACGTGAACGGATTGCGCTCCGTGCTGGGGAAGGGATTTTTACGTTTTGCGGAGGAGCGGCAGCCGGAGGTGCTGTGTTTGCAGGAGACGAAGATTCCGACGGCGCAGGCGGAGAAGCTGGTGCTGCCCTTTGCGCACCAATACTGGGCGGAGGCGGCGAAACCGGGTTATTCGGGCGTGGCGATATTGTCGGCGAAAAA
Source organism: Opitutales bacterium (assembly GCA_049509815.1). Classification (GTDB taxonomy): domain Bacteria; phylum Verrucomicrobiota; class Verrucomicrobiia; order Opitutales; family JABDGR01; genus CAZDAQ01. The sequence goes on along the minus strand of JBEKZN010000010.1, from coordinate 4,723 downwards.
GCCGGCGCAGGTGCTGACGGATTTTCCCCGGCCGCACCGGCACCCGCCGGAGGGGCGGCTGCTGGCGGCGGAGTTTGAGACGTTCTGGCTGGTGAACGTCTATGTGCCGAATTCGCGGCGGGAACTGGTGCGGCTGCCGTACCGGCAGCAGGAGTGGGACCCGGCGCTGCGGGAGTTTTTGCGGGATTTAGCGCGGGAGAAACCGGTGGTGGTGTGCGGGGACTTCAACGTGGCGCACGAGGAGATTGATTTGGCGAATCCGGCGTCCAACCGGCGGAACGCGGGGTTCACGGACGAGGAGCGGGCGGGGTTTTCGGCGCTGCTGGGGGCAAATTTCGTGGACATTTTCCGGCAGCGGCATCCGGGCGAGCCGGGGCATTATTCGTGGTGGACGTACCGGATGAATGCGCGGGCGCGGAACATCGGGTGGCGGATCGACTATTTTCTGGTTTCGACACCGCTGGTGAAGCAGGTGAGCGAGGCGTTCATCTGGGCGGAGGTGCCGGGGTCGGACCATTGTCCGGTGGGGGTGAAGCTGCGCGGGAAATGGTAGCGGCGCGGCGGGCTACCATTTTTCGAGTTGGGCGACGGTGCGGGCGGGGCCGTTTTCGGAGTGGACGAGGGCGGCGCATTCGGCGACGCGGCGCACGCGGGCGATGGTGCGAAGGGCGGCATCCACGGCAGCGGGGAGTTTTTCGGGCCAGTTGGCCGGATCAAGGAGGCTGGCGACGCCGAGAGCAGGGAGGGTTTTGGTCCAATATGATGGGCGCGGAGGGATGAGGATTTGTGCGTGGCCCGCGAACAAGGCGGCGGCGGTGGATTCGGCGGAGCCGGGGTGGACAACGACGGTGGCGAAGGAGAAGAGTTCGTCGAGCGGGGCGGAGGGCAGGAACATTATTTCGGGGCGCGGAGCAATCGTGGCGGGGCGGTCTGAACGCAGGATGAGGGGAAGGCCGGGCGGCCAGGCGGCGAAGAGGCGCGGGAGAATTTCCGGTTGGGTGAGCGCGGGGCCGTCGAGGGCGAGGACGGTCACGGGCGCACCGCTGCGGGCGAGAGCGGCGACGGGCGCGAGTTGTTCCGCAGGCGGGCTTGGCGGCAAGGGGCGAAGGAAGCCGGTGTAGAGGTAGGGTGCGGGAGGCGCAACGGGCGGCGGAAAGAGCGCGGGGGAAACGGCGATGAGGGCGCGGTCGGCGGGGGCGTGGAGGAAACCGGTGAATTTTCCGAGGCGATGCGCGTGCAGGGCGGCGCCGGCGTGGAGTTGGACGATTTGGTCAAGCTGGGTTTCACGGGCGTGCCAGACGCGGCGGTGATGGGCTGCGTGCAGGAACTTGGGGAGCCAGATGGGCGGCAGATAGCCGGATGGGCTGGCGTGCGGGAAGGGGATGTTGTCGGGATTGAAGACGAGGACAGCGAAGGAGCGGCGGGCGGCGTGGGCGGCGTTTTTGAAGAAAGGGAAAAGGTGCGAGACGACGAGGGCGTCGTGGCTGGGCAATCGAGCGACGACGGCGTCGAGCAAGGGCGCGAAGAGTGGCGAGAGCCTTTCATACAGTAGGCTGAGGGCGACAGGTTCGGCGGGGAGATCGAGGAGGGGGCCGGCAGCGGCGGGTGCATTGAGTTGGGGAATGGACGCGAAGGCGAGGCCGGCGGATTCGGCGAGCGGGTGAAAAGTTGAAGCGGCGAGGAGGGTAGCCTGGTGGCCGGCGGCGTGGAGGGCCGCGCCCAGCGCGAGAACGGGCGCAACTTCAGGGGTGTTGCCCTGGGCGAATAGAAGAAAACGACGGGGTGGGGCGGGCACAAGGGGCAAGGCGGACGGACGAAGATAAAACAAAATACGGGGTATTATTTTTAATCCAGCTCGGCGAGGAGGCGGCGGCAGTCGGCGGCGGGGTCGTCGTGGTTTTGGGCGATGGCGAGATCGAGGGCTTCACGGAGCCAGCGGCGGGCGTCGTCGGGTCGGGAGAGCTGGAGGCAGGCCTGGCCGAGGAGCAGGCGCGGCAGGAGCCAGTCGGCGCGGCCGGCGGCGCAGAGCTCAAGGTGGGGGAGGGCGTCAGCGGGGCGGCCTTCCTGGAAGAGGGCCTGGCCGAGGCTGAAGCGGAAGAGGAGGTTACCGGGCTGGGCGTTGACGCGGTCGCGGAAGGTGTCCGAACGCATGGAGTGGGGAGACGGAGGCGACTGAGGGATGGAGGCGACGGAGGGTGACCGGGGTGAAGGGTTAACAGGGTTAAAAGGTTGAAGGGTTGAAGAGTTAAAATGGAGCGTGGGGTTTAGAAGAAGATGGCGATGGCGGTGACGTTGTCGGGGCCGCCGCGCTGGTTGGCGATATGGACGATGCGTTCGACGAATTTTTCGGGGCTGTCGTCGAGCCAGACCTGCTGGTTGAGTTCGTCGAGGCGCAGGACCTTGGTGACGCCGTCGGTATAGAGAAGGAGGCGGTCGCCCGGGGCGACGGGGATGGAGAAGCGGTCCACTTCGATTTCACCGGACTGGCCGATGCAGCGGGTGAGGGTGTGGGTGTAGTAGTCGGGGATGTAAACGTTGTCGCCAGGGCGGAGGCGGGCGCGCATTTCCTCGGCCATGGTGTGGTCGGTGGTGAGCTGGCGGGTGTCCTGGCCGGGGCGGAAAAGCAGCAGGCCGGAATCGCCGACGTGGCCGACTTCGAGCTGGCCGCGATTGAGTTTGACGGCGGTGAGGGTGGTGCCGATGCCGACGTCTTCGCTGACTTTTAGGCCTTCGTCGTGAACGGCGGTGTTGACGAAGTTGAAGAGCTGGTCGAAGTCGATTTTGCCGTTGCGGCCGGGGGCGGTGAGGCACTGCTGAAGGCGTTCGACGGCAATCATGCTGGCGAGGGCGCCTTCGGGGAGGCCGCCCAGGCCGTCGGCCACGGCGAAGAATCCGAGCTTGGGGAGGGCCAGAAAGGCGTCTTCATTGCGTTCGCGCTGCAAGCCGCGGTCGGTTTGCGCGTAGGCTTGAAAAGGGAGGGTTGTCGTTTCGGCCATGACCGGAAAGAGAAGGCAACAGCGGCGCCGCACGGAACCAACCCTGGCACCAAGCCTCGGGGCGGACTCTGAATGGCAAGGGTCTCTTATACTGTTTTTTAACGAGAAAGTAAAGGCGGGGGTTTGGAAAATTTGCGGCGCGGAGGGAAATCAGGCGGGGGCTTCGAGGGGGTCGAAGGTGTCCGCGCGGTCGGCGCGGGAGAAGATGGTGTGCCCTTTACGGGGGAGGGCGGCGAGGAAGCGTTTGCCGTATTCCTTGCGCAGGACGCGGGAGTCGAGGATGGTGATGGTGCCGCAATCGGATTGGTTGCGGATGAGGCGGCCGACGCCCTGGCGAAATTTGACGACGGCGTCGGGGAGGGTGATTTCCTGGAAGGGGTTGCCGCCGCGGTCGCGAACGCGTTCGTGGCGGGCTTCGAGGACGGGATGGGTGGGGTTTTCGAAGGGGAGGCGGGTGAGGACGACTTGGGAGAGGGCGGGGCCGGGGACGTCCACGCCGGTCCAAAAACTGTCGGTGCCGAAGAGGACGCCGTTGCCGGCCTGGGCGAAGTGGCGGGTGAGGTCGCCGCGGGAGAAATCGAGGCCCTGGCGGAAAAAAGGGCGGCGGGCTTTGCCAAGGGCGGGCTCGATTTTTTCGGCGACGGCGCGGAGGTCGGCGTGGCTGGTGAAGAGGACGAGGGTGCCGCCGCGGAAGCGTTGGACGCAGAAGGAGATCATGTCGGCGAGCCAGTCGAGGTCGAGGCGGCCGCTGCCGGCGGCGGGCTCGGGGGCGTCGGCGGCGACGAAGACGCGCAGGTTTTTTTTGAAATCGAACGGGGAGTGTTCGATGCGGTCGAGGGCGCCGAGGGGCGCGCCGACGCGGGCGCGGAAGGCATCGAGCGTGGGGCCGTCGGCGAGGGTGGCGCTGGTGAGGACGACGCCGGTCTGGCGTTCGAAAACGGCGGCGCGCAGTTGGGGCGCAACGTCGAGCGGGGCAGCGCGAACGTGGACGAGCTGGCCGCGTTTGCCGCCGCGTTCGAGCCAGTAAACCTGTTCGGGTTCGGCGAGGTTGAGGCAGGCTTCGAGGGTGGAGCGGTAGCCGGAGATTTTGCGGCGGTGGTCGCGGAGTTCCTCGGCTTCGTCCTCGTTGGCGGCGGATTCGACGAGGTAGCCGAGGCGGTCGGCGAGGATTTTGAGGGGGGCGTCGAGGGTGGGCGGACTCCAGGCGGGCTGGTGGAGGCGGACGATGGGTTTGCGGGCGAGGTATTTTTCGCGGATGGATTCGAAGAAGAGCTTGCCGGCGTCGAGGGCGGCGGCGACGAGGGAGTGGTCGTGGCGGTTGCCGCGCTTGGCGAGGAAGCCCTTGTGGGTCTTGGGGTGGTAGAGGGCGTGGAGGGCGCGTTCGAGGCCGAAGCTGGAAAGGCGGGCACCGAAGTGGTCGGTGGCGGTTTCGGGAACGCGGTGGGCCTCGTCGAGGACGACGAGGTCGTCGGGGAAGAGGATGCCGCGGACGTCCTCCTTGGGACCGGCGCCGGCGTGGATGAGGGAGAAAAGGAGGCTGTGATTGACGATGATGAGGTGGGAATGGCGGACACGGGCGCGGGCGCGCTGGAAGAAGCAGGTGTCGGGCGAGCAGGTCTTGGGATTGCAGGAGGAAGCGTCGGCGTTGACGGCTTCCCAGACGTCGTAGTGGGGCGGGGGCTGGAGTTCCTCGAGAAGGCCGTCGGTGGTTTTGAGGGACCAGTGGA
>JBEKZN010000001.1:0-21090 GCA_049509815.1 Opitutales bacterium | reverse complement strand
CGGGCCTTGGGGTCGGCGGCGGGCGGAGTGGGCGCGGACTCGGACATGCCGGTTTTTAGCGCAGATTCCGGTGGCAAACAAGCAGGCAAGCCGCAGAGGACGGACGGGGTCAGAACTTGTTGGCGTGAAGCCAGGCGATGCACTGACCGGACCAGGCGTCGGTGAGGCCGAAGCCGTGGCCGCCGTAAGGACCGCGCAGGTAAACGACGGGGATGTTGAGCTTGGCCAGCGCGGCGGCATAGGCGTCGGAATTGGCGACGGGCACAGTGTGGTCTGAGGTGGAATGGACAAGGAAGGCGCGCGGCGTGTCCTGGGTGACTTGCTTTTCGCTGCTGAGCAGGAGCAGTACGTCCGGGGGCGGGTTGGGGCCGAGAAGAGCGGCGCGGGAGCCTTTGTGGACGTTGGGCTCGTCCGTGAAAGTGATGACGGGGTAGAGCAGGATTTGAAGGTCGGGCCGGGAGCTGACGCGCTCGATGGGGTCGGTGGCTTTGGGGTCACCGGGGGTGGAGTGGGTGGCGGCAAGGCTGGCGAGGTGCCCGCCGGCGGAGAAGCCCATGATGCCGATACGGTGGGGGTCGAGGTTCCAGGCCGGGGCGTTGAAGCGCACATAGCGGAGGGCGCGCTCGACGTCATCGAACTCGGCGGGATAGTGGTATTTCGGGCCGAGGCGGTATTTGAGGACGAAGGCGGTGACGCCGTTGTTGGCCAGCCAAGTGCCGATGACGGAGCCTTCCCGTTTTAGGGACAAGTGCGTGTAACCGCCGCCGGGGCAAACGATGATGGCCGAGCCGGTGGCTTCACCCGGTGCGGGCAGGAACGCGGTGAGGGCGGGGATGTCCAGCATCGTGTTGTTGCCCTGGGCGAGGGGGGCGTCGCCGGGCCAGAGGCGGATGACCTGGCTGTCCAGCAGGGTTGTGTTCGTGGCGGCGGCGACCAAGGGGGCAAGCAGGAGGGCCGCAAAGGCGCAAAGTTTCATAGATGTTTGGGACAGCAAAAAGCAAAAATAGTTCATTGGCCGTTAGGGGTGGCGGGCGGCAGCCAGCCGTGGAAGCGCATCCATTCCTCGGCGCGCAGGGGCCATTCGCTGGTGGGGCCGAGGTTGGGGCCGAGGCCGGAGCCGTGGGGGCCTTTTTCGTAGAGGTGCATTTCGACGGGTACGCCGGCTTGCCGCAGGGCTTCGTAAAAGAGAATGGTGTTTTCCACCGGGACAACCTGGTCTTCCATGGTGTGCACGAGGAAGGTGGGCGGGGTGTCCTTGGTGACCTGTTTTTCGAGGGACCAATGGGCGATCACGTCCGGCGAGGGGTTGGGGCCGAGCAGGGCGTTGCGGGAACCCATGTGCGCGTAGGGCACCTCCATGCTGATGACGGGGAAGGTCAGGATCAGGAAATCGGGACGGCCGCTGACGGCGTCGAGCGGGGCGCCGGTTTTGCCGGCGGGGTCGTTAAAGAGGGTGCCGGCGCTGGCAGCAAGGTGGGAGCCGGCGGAGTTGCCGAGGAAGCCGATGCGGTCGGGGTTGATGCCGAATTCGGCCGCACGGGAGCGCAGGATGCGCACGGCGCGCAGGGCGTCCTGCAGGGGGGCGGGCTCGCCATAATCCTGGTTGCGGTAGATGAGCACGAAGACGGCCGCGCCGTTGTCGGTCAGCCACCGAAAAAAGGAGCCGTTGCCGATGTTGACACGCACGTAGCCGCCGCCGGGCGCGAAGATGACGGCGGTGCCGTTGGCGGTGCCGGGCTTGGGCGGATAATAGATCAGTTTGGGATGGTGGGTGTGGGTGTAGATGCCGTTTTGCTCGGTTTCGTTCGAGGTGTCGGCCTTGATGCCGGGAACGCCCTCGGGCCAGAGGGGGATTTCCTTGGGGACATCCGCAGCGAGCGACATGGGAGCAAGCAGGGTCGAAAGAAGGGTGACGCGCAGGAAGATCCGGCTTTTTTTGGCGAGCAGAAATAATTTTGAGGTCGCGAGCGAGGTTTGCATAGGGGTACTTGGTCCAACGCGAAAACAAGGACCAACAAGATGACAGCATAGAATGGCGGCCTGATTCAGCAAACAAAAGCGGAGAATCCGGATTCCCTGATTCGAAGGACGGCGCGGGAGGGGACAGGTGACTATGTGGCTTCGTCGGGGGGCGGAAGGAATATGAGTCCAGGACGGCCGGTCCTGTAAGCAGTATTGGCATTTTGCGCGAAATGAGTCTATATTAGGCGGCTTAGTCCATTTCCCGCACTGCTTCACCCCAAGCCAAACTGTCTGTGAATAAAGTAGATCTGCTCACGTCAGGCGACGAACTGCTCCTCGGCATTCGCGATAACGGCCATCTCCAGCATCTCGGCGCCGAACTGGCGCGGCATGGGTTGCCCTTGAATCGCAACCTGGTGGTGCGCGATGAGCCGGCGGAGATTGAGGCCGCTTTCCGCGAGGCGTGGCAGGGCGCGGACATCGTCATCACGACGGGCGGACTGGGGCCGACTTCGGACGACAACACGCGCGAGGCGGTGGCAAAGGTGCTGGGCTTGCCGTTGGAGTTTGACGCCGCGGTGGAAGCGGCCATTCGGGAGCGCTTTGCGCGCATGAACCGGCGGCTCGCGGAAAACGACCGCAAGCAATGCTACCGGCCGCGCGGGTCGGAACTGCTGCGCAACCCGCACGGCACCGCTCCGGGCATATTTTTGCAGAAGGACGGCAAGGTCCTCGTCATGCTGCCCGGGCCGGTGAACGAATTGAAGCCGATGTTTGAGAATGAAGTTCTACCCAGGCTGCGCAGCATCGGGGCGCTGACGGCCGAGCAGGCGTACCTGCAACTGCGCACTTGCGGGGTGGGTGAGTCGCTGGTGGAGGAGCGCATCCGCCCGGTCATCGCGCAGCACCCGGGGGTGGGCGTGGCTTACTGCGCGCACCAAGGCATGGTGGATGTGCGCATCGCGTCGGGTGGGCGCAATTTCACGCGGGATGAATTGAAGGTGATTGCGCGCGAGCTGCGCGAAGTGCTGGGCGAGGATTTCGTGTGCTGCGGGGAGAATTCGCTGGCGAAGGTGGTTTTGGATGAGCTGCGTGCGCGGGAGGCGACGCTCGCGGTAGCCGAGTCGTGTACCGGGGGGCTGCTGGCGAACGCGTTCACCGATGTCCCCGGCGCCTCCAAAATCTTTGCAGGCGGGGTGGTCAGCTACACGAATGACGCGAAAGTGCAGTTGCTCGACGTGCCGGAGGATCTGTTGATGCAGCACGGGGCGGTGAGCGCCGAGGCGGCGGTGGCGATGGTGACGGGCGTGGCCGAGCGGTTTGGCGCGGACTATGCGTTGAGCGTCACCGGTTTTGCGGGGCCGGAGGGCGGCACGGAAAAAACGCCGGTGGGGACGATTTTCCTGGGCTATTCCTCGCCGGTGGGCGTGTGGTCGCGCCGAGTGGCGTATCCGGCCAGCAACCGGCTGACGGTGAAAGCGCGCGCGGTGACCAGCGCGCTGGATTGGATGCGGCGCAAGCTGCTCAGATTCAAGGTCGAGGATTTGCTGGCGGCCAATTACAATGAAACCGCGGGCTCGCAGTTTTCGATTTAAGGAATTTTCAGAACAGACCTAAAAGAGAACAGACCTAAAAGAAGCGGATAGTCTTGGACTGCATTTTCGCATGCTCCTCGTCGGAGCAGGGCGCGTTGGTGGCGACTTCGGCTTCAGCGCCGTTGGGCTGGACGAGGTGGTGGCCGAGGAGGTAGTTTTCGACTTCCTCGCCGGAGACGTCGGCGAGCATCACGCCCTCGATCTCGACGCAGGGCGAGAGCGGCTGGCCGGAGCGCTGCACCATTTCGGCGTAGTTTTCTGGGTGATTGATGATGTCGATGTCCGCATACTCCAAGTTGTATTTCTTGAAGATGGCGCGGACGCCGCGGCTCCAGCCGCAGTGGGGTTTCAGGTAGGCACGAATATTCATAGACGAATCAGAATTGTGTAAGCAGAGAGGTCCGAGCAGGAATATACTCCATTAGGCCATTTTTCCAAGCGGGATGGGGTAATAATGCGGGTTTTGGGCCACACACAAGCTTCCAATTGCGGCGCGCCATGGGACTGGCGGAGCAGGCTAACGCAGGGGCCGTGAGGGTTACTCACCGCCAATCGAGGCCGATGTCCACCCAGGGAGCCTGGTGGACGAGGGCGCCGCAGGAGATGAAGTCGAGGCCGATGCGGCCGAGTTCGGGGAGGGATTCGAGGGTGACACCGCCGCTGGCTTCGGTGGCGGCGCGTCGGCCAATGAGGGCGACGGCCTCGACGAGGTCCGCAGGCGAGAAGTTGTCGAGGAGCACGACGTCCACGCCGGCGGCGAGGACGGGGGGGATTTGATCGGGGGCGTCCACTTCGCATTCGACGAGCAATTCCGGAAAACGCGCGCGGGCGCGGCGAATGCTGTCGGCGAGACGTTCGCCGGCGGTGGCGTGGGTGGCGGCGAGGTGGTTGTCCTTGATGAGCACGCGGTCGAAGAGGCCGAGGCGATGGTTCCAGGCGCCGCCGCAGGCCACGGCGTATTTTTCCAACATGCGGAAGCCGGGGGTGGTTTTGCGGGTGTCGAGCAGCTTGGTGGTGCTCCAGCCGAGCGCGGCCACATGGCGGGCGGTATGGGTGGCGATGCCGGAGAGCTTTTGGAGGAAATTCAACGCCGTGCGCTCGGCCTTGAGCAGGACGGCGGCGGGGCCGGTGACGGTGGCGAGGCGGCTATGGCGCTTCAGTTCCTGGCCGTCGTTCACGCCGGGGGCGGGAGTGACCACGCAGTTCAAGCCGAAGGCATCGAAGACGAACGGCAGGAGCTGCAACCCGCAGAGGGTCAGGGGACGGCGGGTGACGAAATCAGCGCGGGCGGATTCGTCGTCGATGAGGGCGGCGGTGGTGACATCGCCGGGCGCGACGACGGCGGCAAGGCCCGCGCCGGCCAGGTCTTCCTCGCGGGCGAGGGTGATGAGCTGGCGCAGGTAGGCGGGGTCGAGTTCCTTCCAGGTCAGTTGCCGGGCAAAGGCGGCGGCGGGCTTGGGCGGCGGGAGGTTTTTCGCGCGGGCGGACATGGGGACAGCGGGAGGCAAAGTAAGAATTATGAAGGCAGAAGTAAAACCAAGTTTCGGGTAGGCCGGGAAGGACGCCATCCCGCACTGGCGCGACGGGAGCGGCATTTGCCGCAGGCGTTTGCTTCGTCAGCGGCGAAAACCAGTCTCGACTCGCGCGTGGAGGCGGGCAACATCCGCAGTGAATCCTGATTTATGGCGGCCACTGTTTTTTCCATCGCCAACCAGAAGGGCGGAGTGGGCAAGACCACCACGGCGATCAACCTCGCCTTCGGCCTGGCGCGCCGCGGCGTGCCGACCCTGCTGGTGGATCTGGATCCGCAGGCCAACGCCACCAGCGCGCTGGGTTTTGAGAAGGAGGCGGGCCGCAGCCTCTATGGTCCGCTGCATGGCGAGGGGACAGCGGCGGACAAGGTGCTGGAGACGCGGCAGGCGAATTTTTTCCTGATCCCGTCAGAAGTGGATTTGGCGGCGATCGAGATCGAGCTGGGGCAGAAGGAAAATTACCTATTGCAACTGCGCGAAGTGCTGCGGCCACTGGTGGAAAGCGACCGTTTTACCGCGATCATCCTCGATTGCCCGCCGGCGCTGGGGCTGATTTCGATGAACAGCCTGGCTGCGGCGAATTACCTGCTGATCGCGCTGCAATGCGAGTACCTGGCGATGGAGGGGTTGAGCCAGATCCTCAACGTGGTCGAGCAACTGAAAAAGGCCGGAGTGAACGAGCGGCTGGCCATTGGGGGCATCATTTTCACGATGTTCGACGTGCGCACGAACCTTTCGCGGCAGGTGGCGGACGAAGTGCGCAAGCATTTCCCCGAACTGGTGTTCGACGCCCTCATTCCGCGCTCGGTGCGGCTGAGCGAGGCACCGAGCTTCGGCCAGACGATTTTCGAATACGACGCCCACAGCGCCGGTGCGCAGGCTTACGCCAAACTGGCGGATGAGGTGATGCGGCGGTTCAGCCTGGCGGAAAAAACGCCGGCGTAAGCCCGCCCGGCTGGTTCGATTCTCCGGATGCCCGCGAAGAAGAAAAAAGTCCCGAACGCGCCCGATTCGCTGCTGGCGCGTTTGCGGAGTTTTCTGGCGCGGCGGTTTCCGGGATCGGAACCGCGCGACCCGTCGCTCGAGGCGCTGCAGGAGCGGATTGGCTACCGGTTCCGGAGACGGGAGCTGCTGGACGAAGCGCTCACGCATCCCTCGTATGCGCAGCAGGAGCAGCACAAGGTGCGGCACAACCAGCGGCTTGAATTTTTGGGCGACGCGGTGCTGAGCCTGATCCTGGCGGAGCGGCTTTATCACGATTTACCCGGCGAGCGCGAGGGCTCGCTGGCGCGGGCGCGCTCCGCGCTGGGCAAGGGTGAGTTGCTGGCGGCATTGGCGCGACGGCTGGGTCTGCCTGCCTGTCTGCGCCTGGCGGACGGCGATATCGAGGCGGGCGGGCGCGACTGGGCCTCGAGCCAGGAGGATGCGTTTGAGGCGATGATCGGCGCGGTGTACCTTGACAGCGACTACCCGACCGCGCAGGGCGTGGTGCTGCGCTGGTTTGGCGATTTGGATGAATTGCGCGCGGAGCTTTTGACGGGGGACAATCCGAAAGGGCGGCTGCAGGAATGGCTCGCGCAGCGCGGGTTGGGAAAAACCATGCGCTACCGTCTGGCCAGCACGACCGGCCCGGACCACGCCAAGGTTTTTCTGGTCGAGTTGACGGTGCAGGATGAATTGTTGGGGCAAGGCGAGGGCCGCTCGAAAAAAGAGGCGGAGGAACAGGCGGCGCGCGCCGCGCTGGCGCGTTTGCTGGAGCGCAGCCGGGCGGAAGCCGCGCAGCAGCAGTGAGACGAATTTTTACCCACCATGACAACCCGACCGGCGGCCGGCCTGGCGGCGATGATCCTGGCGTTGATTGTTTTGTCGGGCGTGGCGTTCCGGCTGACGGAGGATGCGGGTGACCGCAGCCTGTGGCTCGACGAGGCGATGTTGTACCGGAACGTGCACACGCTTTCACTGGGCGAGCTGGCGGCGGGCCGGCTGAAGGGAGACCAGTGTGCGCCCGCGGGATTTCTGCTGGCCACGCGCGCGGTGATGGCGGTGGCGGGGGACTCGGAACAGGCGTTGCGCTTCATCCCGCAACTGGCGGGGCTGGCGCTGTTGGGCGTGCTGGCGGCGCTGGCGTGGCGGCGGCTGAACCGCGTGGGGATGGCGGTGTGCCTGGCGCTGGCCGGGTGGTCGTGGCTGCTGGTGTATTACTCCGGTGAGTTCAAGCAATACTCGCTCGATGCGCTGATCGCGGTTTTGCTTTTCGCCCTGGGATTGACGGTGCTGGGGCGGCCATTTTCCGCGCGGAGCGCGTGGCTGACGGGTTTCGCGGGCCTGGTGGCGCTGGTGTTTTCGCAGCCGGCGTTGTTTGTGCTCGCGGCGCTGGGCACGGCCGGCCTGGTGGGGGCGGGACGGCGGCGACAGTGGCCGGAGGCGGCGCGCTGGGCGCTGGCCGGGGTCGCGTGGGTGGCGCTGTTTGCGGGGCAGATGTGGGCCGGTTACGACTCCATTTTGGGCAACCAGGCGTTGCGGGCCTACCATAGCGAGTTGATTTTGAGTCCCTGGACTTGGGACCAACTGGCGGGCGCTTTGCAGCAAGGGTTGTTGAATACCTGGATGCTGGCCACGAGCGCGCAGGATTATTGGGCATGGGCATTTTTGGCGGCGCTGGGTGCGTGGGCGGCATGGCGGGTGGATAAGCGGGAGTCTATTTTGATTGGCGGGACTCTGGGGTTCACGCTGGCGGCGTCCCTGCTCGGAGTTTATCCACTGGCGCCGCGGCTGCTGCTGTTTTTACTGCCGCTGCTTTTTTGGCTGGCGGGGCGCGGGCTGGGCTGGCTGGCGGAATTGCGGCGTGGAAAAACGGAGCCGCTGGCGGGGATTTTGGCGACGCTGCTGCTGTGGCCGATGTTGAAAGACAGCGTGGCCGAGGCGCGCGATCCGATCCATCGCGAGCATTTGCGGCCGGTGCTGGCGCGGGTGGCCACGGCGGCGCGTCCGGGCGATGTGGTTTTGGTCTGGGGGCCGACGGGGCCGGCGTTTGATTACTACTGGCCGCGGGTGGCTCATGCCGGGGTGCCGGCGGATACGTTGCCAGTCGGCCCGGACCAGTTGGTGCCGCCGGCGGAGATCGCCGCAGTAGTGGCGCCGCTGGTCGCCGGGCACGGGCGCGTGTGGCTTGTGATCACGCACGACGAAGAAGGCGCGAGCCGCGATAATTTGCGCGCGCTCGCGCGGGCGATCGGACAAACGCATCCGCATGTGGTGAATGTGGGAACGGATCGCGACACGGCGCTGGCGCTGTTGTTTGACCAGGCGACGCCAAATGGCGGCCACGCCGGAGCGGCAGGCGGGGCGGAGCCTTGAACGAACGGGGCGAGCGGTTTGCTTTAGCCTGTCCGAGCGGGCGATTTTTTCGGTAACATCCGGTTGGATTTGCTTAATACATGGTTGAGCACTGTTATCGCCATGCCAACCGAAACCCCGATGAAGCCTCCCACGCCCTGCCCGCGCTGCGGCTCGCCGCTGACGGCGGACGCGCCGGAGGGATTGTGCCCGCGGTGCCTGCTGGAGATGAACCTGCGGGCGACGACGCAGTTTCCCGGCGAGCCGGCCGGGAGCGCGGCCACGGCGCCGGCACCGGCGACCATTGCGGATAAATTCCCCCAACTGGAAATCCTGGAGTGCCTGGGGCGCGGGGGCATGGGGGTGGTGTACAAGGCGCGCCAGCCGCGGCTGAACCGGCTGGTGGCCCTGAAAATCCTAGCGCCGGAGAAGGAGAAGGACCCGCAATTTGCGGAGCGCTTCACGCGCGAGGCACAGGCGCTGGCCCGGCTGAATCACCCGAACATTGTGACGGTGTACGATTTCGGCGAGACCGACGGGCTTTATTATTTGCTGATGGAATATGTGGACGGGGTGACGTTGCGGCAACTGCTGGCCGCGGGGAAGGTCGTGCCGGAGCAGGCGCTGGCGATTGTGCCGCGCATCTGCGAAGCGCTGCAATACGCGCACGAGCAGGGGATCGTGCATCGCGACATCAAGCCGGAGAACGTGCTGCTGGACAAACAAGGGCGGGTGAAGATCGCGGACTTCGGCATCGCCAAGCTGCTGGGCGAGCAGGGCGGGTCGGCGGCGTTTTACACGAAGGGGCGGATGGTCGTGGGCACGCCGTATTACATGGCGCCGGAGCAGGTGGAGAATCCGCTGCAAGTGGACCACCGGGCGGACATTTATTCGTTGGGGGTGGTTTTCTACGAGATGCTGACGGGCGAGCTGCCGCTGGGGCGGTTTGAGCTGCCGTCGCAAAAGGTGCAGATTGACGTGCGGCTGGACGAGGTGGTGCTGCACGCGCTGGAGAAGCAGCCGGCGCGGCGGTACCAGCAGGCGAGCGAGGTGAAGACGGATTTGGAGACGATTGCGGGCACCGGGGCGAAGGCGGCAGGCGGGGTGGATAAGACGGCGGCGGGAGCGGGAGCTTTGCCGAAAAAAGGCTCCAGCGGAACGTGGAAAGTTGTCGGCATCGTGGCGGCAGTGGTTCTGATCTCCTTGATGGCCCTGATGGCTTTGGCGGTGGTCTTCCTCGGTTTTTCCCGCGTCTCGCACAACGTCGCGCTCCAGGAAGCCCGACAGGCGCAGGTGGCGGCCGAGCTCAGCAAAAGAGCGGCCGTGCGGCAGATGCAGCAGGATCAGTTGCAAGCGGCCGAAGACGCCCTGGCACTGGCGCAGAAAAAGGCCGATGCGGGATTGATTACGACGGCTGAATTGCAGGCAGCCAAGGATCAGGTTGCGGTGGTCAAGGCGCAGATAGGCGGCGATGCGACGAAGATCGCGCAGGCGCAGTTGACGGCGGCGCAGAACCAACTGCGGTATGTTGAACAGCAATACCAGGCCGGGCTCGTTACCCGGGATGCCGAGCAAGTGGCGAGAAGACGGGTGCAGCAGTTGCAGGACAATCTTACGATCCAGCAACTGACCAAGGTGGGCGGAGGCCAAAGTGGGGCGAACGGCCCGCCGGTGCCAGCGGCTCTGCCGGATGCGGCCAATCCGTTGGCTGCGCCCGCAGCGACAGCCGTTTCACCGCCCGTGGCGCCCGAGCCGTTGCCGGCGCCGGATGCGAAGGCGGGGGTGGAAATGATGCAAGAGATGATGGGTACATTGAGCTCTATTCGCGATGCGACGGGATTGGAGCAGGCGATGCCGGAGTTTCAAAAGTGGCAGGCCTTGCTCCGAGGCACGCCCGAGGAGCCGGTTGCCAATGCCACCCTCACATTTCTCGCCATGGCCCGCTCGGTCTTCCAGCAGCCGGATCCGCAGGCTGCGCAAAATTCGCTCGGTGGATTGATGACCCAATGGTGGCCGATGCAACAAGACCTGCAGTCTTGCATTGAACAGCCATCGGTTTCGGAGGTCCAGGTGGCGGGAGTGATGATACGGCTCTTGTGGGCGCAGTTGAATACGATCCAATTTGCATTAGGGGGCGGAGTAAATGTTAACGCTGACAATTGGGATGACATGGAGCAGGCCATGGAGAAGAACATTCCCGTTGCGCTGGATTTGTGGAAGCAGGCCGAGCCGTTGTTTCAGACTTGGCAGGCGATGTACCAGGGGACTTCGGCCGAGAAAGTGGCAACGGCGGTGACCGAGCAGTTTAATGAGATTGGCGCCTACTTGCGAGACGGCCAAGCCAGCATGGCTTTGGCACAGGTTAGGGGACTATATTCCGCGCAAGATTCCGTGCGGGAGTCCTTAGATTCCTGCGGCGGGGCGCAGTCCTTGTCGAACCCCGAGGTCGGCATCGCCATGATGGGGCCACTCGATGCGCGACTGGGGACCTTGCAAGAAGGTGAGTATATTGTGGGTCGCGATCTGGCATCCGCTGCGAAACAGGGGGCCGTGGCTATGGAGTTGAAGTTATTGGATCGGACTAAAACCGCGTTTGACGCCTGGCAGGCGATGTTCCAAGGCACACCTGCCGAGAAAGTCACGGCGGCGGCCGTGCAACAGTTGGGCGATGTGCGCGAGGCTTGGCGGCAGGGTCAGTTCGATCAAAGTGAATTATTGCTCAATGCGCTGGGCGGCTTATTTGAAAGTTCGTCGGCAAAGGTGGTTTACGGCGGTGAAGTCCCGGATCACCTGAACGATGTCCTGCCGGCCTGCGTTTCCAATCCCAGCGCCATCAGCATGGCGGCGCTGGCGGGCTGGACGATATTGCTGCAGATGCACTATGATGCGGTGAACAGTGCGTTGCCGAAAGGAGGCGACACGGATGCAACCTTGGCCACGACCTTGCTGGAACAGAGCGCGGTTCCACTGGCGGATTGGAAAAAGCTGCTGGAAGGCACGCCGGCGGAGCAGGCCGCGGCGATCACGGCCGGCATGGCGGATGACTTGAAGACGGCGTTGGGCCAGAACCAAATCGATCATGCCCGCGTCCTGAGCGGCGCCTTGAACGCCCAGTTGACGAACTTTGTCAAGGCACTGCACGGCCTGGCCTCGCAACCCAACATCACCAGCGCGGCATTTGCGGCGGGCCTGACGGAGCGCATGCGCGCATCCTTTCAAAATTTTCGGCGGGACTTGCCGAAGGCCGATGCCGCCTACCATGACATCGAATTGCTGGAACCGCAGTTCGCGGCGTGGCAGTCCTTGCTGCGTTACACCGGTGCGATTGGCACGGCGGACGACGCGGTGAAACAATTGGCGGATTTGCGCGACGCCATCCTGCAGAACCAGACGCTGCCCGCGCAGGCGTTGGCCAGTTCGCTGAGCGACAATCTCGGCCTAGCGCAGGCGCAGTTGCTGAGCGAGCCGCCACCACCCACCCCCGATGAAATGGCGGCACAGTTGCAGTCGTTTCCCGAGCGGTTGAATACGCTATCGGATGCGGTAAACAAAGGAAACGATCCGACAGCGCTGAGCCAAGCCCAGAGCCTGCGGGATGATTTCGATCGATTTCGGGCGCCCTTGGACGGCACCGCCGCAGGGCTATCGGCGATGTGCACGGATGCCCTATTCGAAAATCTGATTTTAACGATGCGAATGGGCCAAACCTGGCGGGCGGGTCCGTTAGCTAATGCGCTTAAGATATTTTTTGTGCCGATACAGCAAGCCATCGTGGACAGCGCCAACGTGCCGAACACCAACCTGGGCGCAGCGGCTACCGCCATGCTGCCACCATTGAGGGCTTGGCTATGGGCCGTCTCCGACAATGCCTATAAGGATCAGTCCGGGTCATCATTTCTCCTGAACCAGTCATGGGGGTCCTTTGAAACCTGGCAGGCGGTTCTGGCTAAGACTCCGGCCAAGCCCATCGCCGACGCGTACATGCAGCAACTGACGGAGGTGCGCGATGGGGTGCAACAAAAGAACCCGCATGTCGGGGTTTTGCTTCAAGCAATGGACATCTCGTTTCCGTGGCTGGGAAAAATACTGCCGGAATTTGCGAACAAGGCATCCGCCCCGGCACCCGAAACCGGTGTGGCCATGATGCCCGCGCTCTATGCGCGCATAAATGTTTTTTTCTCGATGGCGCCAGGGGTGGATCCGGCGCTGGCGTTGACGTTCCTACAACCGGCAAAACAGGAGTTTGATTCCTGGCAAACGATGTTCAACGGCACCGCCGCGGCCCCCTCGGCCACGGCCATCGCGCAGATGGTGGATGAGATTATTGCAGACTTAAAGCAAGCCGACTCGATGAAGGCCGGCTATTTGGACCGGGGCTTGATGGGCCAATTTCCCGCGCTGGCAGAGGCGTTGCACGGCTGTTTGACCGATTCGACCAACGCCAAAACCTGGCAGGCGCTCGCCACGGTGGAATTGATGCAGGCGCGGTTCCACGCGGTGGAGTACGCGCTGGGGATGCCGGAAAACCCCAATCAAGCGGATCCATTTGGGAGTGGCAATGCGGAGGCTGCGGCGGATTTCGCCACGGCGGCATCGTTGCTGGCGACGGTTCAGCCCACGAACGAGCAGTTGATGGCTTTGCTGAAGGGCACGCCAGCGGAAGGAGACGGGCGATTTGCGTCGCTACTGCAAATGAACGGCAAAAACTCATTGAGTCAGTTGATATTGACCAAGCAAGCGAGCGCTGCAAGGGACGAGGCCAAGGCCGCAGGCGATCTGCTCGACCATATCGAGGATTTGCTAAGAGTTGCCGTGGTAAAAAGTTAAGCGCGCCAAGTTTGCCTTGTTGCCACACCCGCTTGGAATCATTCTCTGCATCGTGAGCACAAGCGCACGCCTGATTGAGGAAAAACGTTACGGGCGGCGGCGCACCCACGGGCCGGGGCGTTTTGCCACGACGCGCTGGACGGTGGTGCTGGCGGCGGGGCGGGAGACGTCGCCGCAGGCGGCGCGGGCGCTGGAGGAGTTGTGCGGGGCGTACTGGTACCCGTTGTACGCGTACGTGCGACGGCGCGGGCATGGGCGCGAGGACGCCGAGGATTTGACGCAGGAGTTTTTCGCGCGGCTGCTGGAGAGGGATTATTTGCAGGCGGCGGCGCGGGCGAAGGGGCGATTTCGGACGTTTTTGCTGGTGGCGTTCCAGCGGTTTTTGGCGAACGAGTGGGACCGGGCGCGAGCGCAGAAGCGCGGCGGGGGCCGGCCGGTGCTGCCGCTGGAAGCGGAAACGGCGGAGCGCCGCTACCAGATCGAGCCGGTGGACGAGTTGTCCGCCGACCGCATTTACGAGCGGCGGTGGGCGCTGACGCTGATCGAGGAGACGGTGGGGCGGCTGCGGCGGGAGTTTGCGCAGGCGGGCAAGGCGGGCGAGTTTGAGCAGTTGAAGTCGTTTTTGACGGCGGACCGGGAGAAAATTCCGTACGCGGAGCTGGCGGTTTCGCTGGGGCAGGCGGAGGGGGCGCTGCGGGTGGCGGTGCACCGGCTGCGGCGGCGGTTTCGCGAGCTGTTCCGGCAGGAGATCGCGCAGACGGTGTCGAGCCCGGAGGAGATTGAGGCGGAGCTGAGGCACCTGCTGGCGGCGCTGGGCGGGTGAGGGGCGGCGGCGCGCTGGTGATTTCGGGGGTGTTCATCAAAAAATTCTGGAAATAACCATGCCTGAACTCGACAAAGTCATCTATGCGCCGGCGCGGTTGCGCATCATGGCGGCGCTGGTGGGGCTGGAGGCTGGCTCCGAGGTGGATTTCAGCACGCTGGGCAAGATGCTGGCGCTGACGGACGGCAACCTGGGCGCGCACCTGCAAACGCTGGAGGAGGCCGGGTACGTCAAAATCGAAAAGACGTTTGTGGCGCGCAAGCCGCGCACCTTCCTGCGCGCGACGGCCCGGGGGCGGTTCGAGGAGCACGTCGAGGCGCTGCGCGAAATTTGCCGGGTGTGATTTGGGCGTATATCGCCGCAGATATCGAAAGAGAGGCTGGGATAGGTTGTCCAAATGGTGAGTGACAGGGAGGAGGCCGTCCGCAATGCGCTTGCGGGCGGGCGGGTGGGAGCCTAAGGGTTGCGAGATGAGCACATTGAGTCCGGCAGCGCCAATCGCTGGGAGCGAGGACCGGAGCCCCGCCTTTGTGACGACCCACTGGTCGGTGGTGCTACTGGCCGGGCGCAATGACACGGAACGGGCGCGGGTGGCGCTGGCGAAACTCTGCCGGACGTATTGGTATCCACTCTATGCTTATGTGCGACGAAGCGGGCGCACCCCGCACGATGCCCAGGATATGACGCAGGATTTTTTTGCCCATCTGTTGCAACACCAGGCTTTGGCGAAAGCCGATCCCGAGCGCGGCAGATTTCGCTCCTTCATTTTGACGGCGATGAAGAACTTTCTGGCCGGCGCGCGTGAGCGCGAGCGGGCCCAGAAGCGCGGGGGCGGCCGGGAACTGGTGTCGCTCGACCTCGCTGCTGCCGAGAGGCGTTTTGAATTGGAACCGGTGGACGCAGCGTCACCGGACAAGCTGTTCGACAAGCAGTGGACGCTGGCGCTGTTGAGTGCGGTATTGCTTCGGCTGGAGGAAGAATACCGGCGTGAGGGCAAAAGTGAGTTACTGGCGATATTGAAGGACACGCTGACGGGCGCGCGGGCCACCCAGCCGTATGCCGACCTGGCCGCACGTCTGGGTCTGAGCGAGAGCGCGGTTAAGGTGGCGGTGCATCGTTTGCGCAAGCGCTATCGTTCGCTATTGCAGGCGGAAGTGGCGCAGACGGTGGCCTCCGTCGAGGAAGCCGAGCAGGAGATGCGGCATTTGCTCAATTGCCTATTGAGCGGGTAAATGCAGGTGGGCCGCCTGCTTGAGCAAAGGCCGAGGCAAATCCGGTTGAGGCCGGGGTTCTTTGGCGGCAAGGTGTAACCTTTCCCGCCGGTTCCTGTAGTAGTACATGCCGATCTAGTCATGGATGCCCCACGCCAATGTCCCAGTTGTGGCCAATCGCTTGAGCCGAGCGCGCCGCAAGGGCTTTGCCCGGCGTGCCTCTTGCGGGCGGGCTTCGCGACTGGCACGCAGGCGGCCGACAGCGTTTCGACGATGGCGAAACCGGCCGGCTTTGTTCCGCCAAAGCCCGAGCAACTGGCGGTTTCATTTCCGCAATTGGAGATTTTGGAATTCATCGGTCAGGGTGGAATGGGCGCGGTGTACAAGGCGCGGCAGCCCGCGTTGGATCGCCTGGTGGCATTGAAAATTTTGACGCCACAGGTCGGGGACGACCCTGGATTTGCCGAACGCTTCACCCGTGAGGCCCGCGCCCTGGCGTTGTTGAGCCACCCCAATATCGTGGCCGTGCACGATTTCGGCCAATCGGGCGGCTTTCCCTATTTCATCATGGAGTATGTGGACGGCCTGAATTTGCGCCAGATTGAGCGCGCGGGCAAACTGGCGCCGCGCGAGGCGCTGCAGATCATTCCGCAAATTTGCGAGGCGCTGCAGTTTGCCCACGACGAGGGGATCGTGCATCGGGACATCAAGCCGGAGAACATTCTGGTGGACAAACGCGGGCGGGTAAAAATCGCGGATTTCGGGCTGGCGAAGCTGCTGGGCCGCGACTTGCCCGGGGGCGCGCCGATCACCGAGGCCGGCCATGTGATAGGCACGCCGCATTACATGGCGCCGGAGCAGGTCGAGCATCCGCTCGAGGTGGATCACCGGGCGGACATCTATTCGCTGGGGGTGGTGTTTTACGAAATGCTCACGGGCGAGCTGCCACTGGGGAAATTTGCGGTCCCGTCGCAAAAGGCAGCCATGGATCAGCGACTCGACGACGTTGTGCTGCGCGCCCTGGAGAAGGAGCCCCAGCAGCGCTACCAGCAGGCGAGCGAGGTCAAAACGGCGGTGGAAACGATTGCCGGGGCCGGTTCGGCCAAGCCAGAGGAGGCGACGGCAGCATCCGTCATTTTCCGCTGGTATTTTTGGTTTGCCGCCTTGGGACTGGCGCTGGCTTTCCTCGGGACAGACAGTGTACTGCGAATGCGCACGATTGCCGTGGTTACGGACACGTCTTTGAAGGATGCGCCGCAGATTCTTAAGGATCCAGATTCACTGACTGGCTATCAATTCAACCAGCACGAGTTGATCATTCCAGCGATTGGCACGGACGGCTATGCGTGGATGATGGAGTCCGAGCGGATGCTGGCGGGGCTGGAGGGCGCGCGCGGACTCTCCGGCAATCAGACGACGCCCGCGGGAGGCGAGGCGCGATGGAATTCCTCGCTGCATTGGCTGGTGCTGTCGCTGGCATGGGCTTACGGCGAATGGACGGGACAACCGCGTGCGCTGGGTATTGCATGGGCGGCACCTTGGGCCAACACCCTGGTGCTAGCCATAGTGATAGCGGTGTCCGTGCCGGTGCTGGCCCGACGTTTTGGCGCCGCAGCGGCGGCATTGCTGGCGCTGGGATACGTGGCGATTTATCCCTACTACGAATTTTTTATCGTCGGATATTTTTACGAGCACGGTCTCACTGCGACGCTCCCGCTTTTATCTGTGTTGTGCCTGGTCGGCGGAGGCGGAAGCTGGGTGCGAAATTCATCGATGAAAGCCGAGCGGCTGGGTCGCGAAGAGAAGCCACTGTGGTCATGGCTGCCCGAGTGGCCACAGGCGAGGCGGTGGTTCGTCATGTCAGCGCTGATGAGCGGCGTCTGCCTGTGGATTGGGCCGGAATACGAATTGCTGGTGTTAGCGGGAATTGGAGTGGGTGCGGTGCTCGGGGCTGGCTGGCTGGGCCGCGGGTTGGCGGCAAATTCCGCCTGGCGGCCGGAGCCGTCGCTTTGGCGCCTGTGGGGGCAGGTTGGCGCGCTGACCAGTGTGATATTTCCGTTGGTGGACTACTTGCCGGCCACACTTGGCTCGCGCGTGGAGTCCGTGCTGCTTTCGCTGGCGTGGCTGGGTGCGGGTGATTTTATTGCCCGGGCGTGCTGGTGGCTCAATGGCGGCCAGCCTGGTTTGCCAGGAAAAAAAACGGCGTGGCAAGCTCGGGGGATGGTCTTGGATTTGGCATTGATGGCGCTCTTGCCGGTGGCTGGTTATATCATGCTCAAGCAGAACATTTTTCTGGGTGATTCGTTCCTGTGGAGACTGGATAAAGAATACGTCATCGAATACCGCACGTTGTTCCGGCAGGCGAGTTTCCTGTCACCGATGGAAATCATGGCGGGCATCAATCTTGCGCCGCTGACGGTTTTACTGATTTTGCCCGTTTTGGGAATGCGCGGATTGCCGCGTCCATGGAAGGGGTCGCTGTGCCTTGTCTTTTTTCCCGCACTGGTGTTTCTGGCACTGGCTTTCTATCAAATCCGTTATCTTGGGGTGGCCTGTGCGATGGCGTTGGGGGCCTTGGCTACCCTTGTTTTGGTGGTGACGCGGGCCGGACCCGCTTTCCGCTGGGGGTTGGGCCGTGCGGTAGTTACGGCGATCGCGCTGCTGATCGTTTTGTTGCCCTATCCGTGCTTCACGATCCGTGAATGGATTTCCTCTGGCTGGAACTACCCCGTCACGATGCTGGACGATGCACAAATTATTACGCGCGACGTGTCCTATTGCCTGCGGCAGCGACAGGGGGCGGAGCCGGGCGTGGTTTTGAGCGGTCCGACCACCACGACGTGGATGATGTTTTTCGGGGGGTTCGACGGACTCGGCACCATCAGTACCGAGGATCCCGAAGGCATCAAGGCGGCGGCCGCCATTTACAATGCGGCGACGGATGATGAGGCGCTGGCGCTCGCGAAAAAATACGGGATTACGGACGTCGTCATCTTTTCATGGGATCCCTTCGCCGAGGAATATGACAAGCTGGCGGACGGGTTGGGCCCGAAAAGTCCCGCGCCGCCAGCGGGCTTTGTCGAGCGAATGCTCAAGACCGGCCACATGCCGAACTGGCTGCGTCCCGTGCCTTATAAACTGCCCGACGGCGAGAAATTCAAAGGCCAATATGTGCTGATTGGCGAGGTGGATCCGGAGCAAACCCCGGAGGAAGCGGCGGTGCGGATGGGCCAGTACGATTGGGCCATGGGTGATGTTAAAAAAGCACGGGAAGAATTCGAGAAAGCGGCCAATGGCCACGCTGATGATTTGCCGGCCCAGATTGCACTGGCGAATTTTTTGGCAACCACCGAGCCGGCGAATGCGGAGGCTAAGCGCGCATTTGGCGAAATGCAGATTGATCTGTCACCGGAATGGGGAACCGGACCAGCTAATCTGTCGTTTAGTGATCTAGCAACCCTGGCGGCAGTGATGCTCAAAAATGGAGATGATCACTTGGCAGGCGAGGCGATGAAGGCAGCATTGGCCAAGGCGAACGAACAAAGCGTGCGCAGGCTGTTACCGAGCGAGTTGTCGCAGTTCCTGCAGGATTTGCGCACGCTGAAGCTGACGAGCGAGCGGCCTGAGATCACGCAGCTGACGGAGGGATTGCTGGGCGGGCAGTCGGCGATGGAAACGCCGAGTTCATCCTAGGAGCGGAAAGCCTGCAAGAAAGCGTGCAAAAGCGGGGAGCGGGAGTTAGGTTTGGAGGTTTCGCCGGTTGCCCGGTGGTCCGCCATGAAGCCTGTCGTGCTGCCCGCTGCTGTTTCTCCGCGCCTGCTGACCGGCGTGGCGGAGGCGGCGGCGAGCGCGTTCATCGAGGAGGCGACGCGGGAGCGGGCGGCGCCGGTGACGCTGGTGCTGGCGCGCGCGGCGCGGCAGCTCGACAGTCTGGCCGAGGATATTTTATTTTTTCACCGCCTGGCCGACGAGGGTGCGGTTCCATGGGAGGTTCTACTTTATCCGGAATTGCCGGAGGTGGGGGCGGATGATCCACGCGGGTTCGAGCGGCAGTGCGACCGGCTGGCTGCGCTGGCCGCATTGACGGCGCGACGGGAAAGACCGGAGGCGCCGCCGCTGGTGCTGGTCACGACCCTGACGGCGCTGCTGCAGCCGGCGCCGCGTCCGGAGGCTCTCGCCGCGCATGAAATCCGGCTGCGGCCCGGGATGCGCGCGGAGTTTGGGGCACTGGTCGAACGGCTGGGGCGCGAGTTGGGTTATGACAGTGAGGTTTTGTGCGAAACGCCGGGCCAATACGCGGTACGCGGGGGTTTGGTGGACGTTTATCCCTACAATGCGGCGGCTCCTTGCCGGCTCGATTTCTTCGGCGACGAAATTGAGAGCATCCGCCGGTTTGATCCGACCACGCAACTGACGGCGGAATCCTTGCCGGAAGTTGTGATCGCGCCGGCGCCGCGAAACCTGGCCGGGGATGCGGCGGCAGCCGGCTTGCTGGCGTTTTTGCCCGGAGTGGTCCATTGGGTGGTGCAAGAACCCGCGCGACAGGCGGTGGAGCAGCCTGAGCAATTCGCGCGACCGGAGAAGATTGCCACGGTGTCCAAGCCCACGCTGCAAACGGTGCTCGCGGCCCGCGTCGGTGCGCCGGACGCCTGGACGGGCTTGGCAGAACTGGATGAAAGCGGAGGGCCGTTCGCGGCTTCCGCGCCGCGTGTACAGGTGGATTCGGAGCCCACACTGCCGCACCGGCCGCCGGCGTTGGTGCCGGCGCTCGGTCATGCGCGGCTCGAAAGCGAGCAGGCGGCGCAGCGCGATTTCCTGCGCACGCTGGCGCGCTGGGCGCGCGAGGGCATCGCGGTGGTGGTGACCACGCGCGCCGAAGGCGAGGCCGGGCGGCTAAGGGAGATTTTGGCCGAAGATTCGGGGTTGCGAGGTTTTGAGCCGAAAATTGTGACGGGCGAGTTGAGCGCGGGCTTTCGCGCGCGGTTCGGCGGACCGTTGGCGACGCGGCTGGCCTGGCCGTCGCTGGCCGGTGCCACCGGTGTGGCGGTGGTGGCCGAGGGGGAAATTTTTGGACGGCATCGGCAGCGCATTGCGACCTTCCGGGCGCGCCAGTTGCCGCAGCGCCACCGAGTCGATCAACTGCTGGATTTCGCCGAGATGGCGGAAGGCGATTATCTGGTGCATCTGGCGCACGGCGTGTGCCGTTTTCGCGGTCTGCGCAAGCTGGAGACGAAGGGGCGGCTGGACGAAGTCATTTCGCTGGAATTTGCGGACGGGGTGGAACTGCACCTGCCTTTGCACGAGTCGCACCTGCTCACGCGCTATGTGGGCTTGGCGAAAATCGCGCCGCGGCTCGGGAAGGTCGGCGGCAACCAGTGGGAGAAGACGCGCCACGACGCGGAGCGCGCGACGCTGGATTTCGCCGCGCAATTGCTGCGCTTGCAGGCAGAGCGCGATCAGCGTCCCGGGGTCGCGCATCCGCCGGACGCGCCGTGGCAGGCGGAGTTTGAAGCCGCGTTTCCGCATGAGGAGACGCCGGATCAACTGCGGGCCATCACGGAGGTGAAAGCCGACCTTGAAGGCCCGCGGCCGATGGACCGGCTGCTGTGCGGCGACGTGGGATTTGGCAAAACGGAGGTCGCGCTGCGCGCGGCGTTCAAGGTGGTGCTGGGCGGCAAGCAAGTGGCGGTGCTGGCGCCGACGACGGTGCTCGTGCAGCAGCATTGCAACACGTTCCGAGAGCGGCTGGCGCCCTTTCCAATTTCGGTGGAGCAACTCAGCCGGTTTCGCAACAAGGCACAGCA